>JAIMAU010000005.1 GCA_023511795.1 Armatimonadota bacterium
GTTAGAAGCGTATTCTCGGTAACATAGACGTCGTCGTCCCAGATATATCCTCCTTGCATTGCCGGGATGTAGGCAACAGCAATCATAATGACAATTGCCGCTATACCCAGCACAATAACTTTACGTTCAGCTTTGTTGAAATCCTGGAAGATGGTTGGTCTACATTTTGCGGCTTTTTTATTCATCGCAGATGTGGGTTTAATCTAACATGAGGGCTTTAAGTAAGTCAAGTTATTTTCATTTACTTGGGAACAGCGCTGCGGGGCATTTTTCTTTCAAGGGCTTCAATAAAAGTTGGGTCGGGCTTGCCTCCATATTTGCGACAAAGCTCAACTTCCCGCCATGCCTCAGCATATCTCCCCTTGTAATATAATGCAACAGCCAAATTATTATGGGCATCAGCGAAATCGGGCTTAATCTTCAATGCTTTTCGGTATTCTGCGATCTCAACATCTAGATTTCCTTGCTCTCCCATGAGCACACCAATATTAAAATGAGCATTGACATGATCTGGCTTAATATGAAGCACAGCCTTAAAGTGAGAAATTGCTTCTTTAGTTTTGCCCTTATCTGCCAAGACTCTACCTAGGTTGTTGTGAGCCATCCAACAAGCAGGGTTCTTTCTAATCGTATCAGTCCATAGAGTTTCCTCATTCTTATAAATTTTTTCCTGATTCCAACTCAATACCATAAACAGCGAAACTACGAATACTCCAATGACGGCACAAATTAACTTCCCAGCATAACCTGCCCTATTAGCGAAACTAGCAATAACCCCAACAACAAGGGCAATTATGCCCAAGATTGAGATGTACTGCCAGTGGTCTGCTACCAAAGAATATCTCATAAAGTAAATATCTAGAAATCCTAACACAGGTAGTAAAGTTACAACAAAATAACCAAACCCCATTAGCAGTGGGCGTCCCCAACTTCTGCGATACCTCCACAAAATCCAAAACCACATAAATACCGCAAGTGTGGGAATATATGAGACTATCGAACTTGAATCTAGATTCCACCGGGGATATACAAAACATAAGTTGCTAGGTATGAGAGCTTTATAAAGGTAAAACCACACTGCCCAACCTGCACCTGCTAACCGCCCGCAATAATTATCCGCCCTTACTACTTCTTCACCGATTGCCCGATGTGACTGAACCCATGCCGTAACCAATCCAAACGCTATCGCCAATACAAAGAACGGTATGCTCCTAATTATGTCCCTGCGCTGAACTTTGCCGCTTTCCCACCAAATACATCCTAGTAGAACAAGCGGCATCATTACTACTGATGTCTTGCTTAGCAAGCCAAGTGTGAAAGTTATTAGCGCAGAAATATACCAGCGAGCTTTGCCTTCAACAACAAAACGAAGATATGCCAGTATCGTAAGCAATGAAAATACCATTGGCATCGTCGTTCTTTGCTGGAAAATCCACGCTACTGATTCAACATTAACCGGATGGACAGCAAATATTAAGGCAGCAAACCACGAACCTGGTATTCTAAGTCTCCTAAGCACTAACCAAGATAGGACTGATGCCAAAGCATGCAGAAATATGCTCACAATATGGTAGGGAATGGGATTTTTGCCCCAAATTTGATACTCAATCCAAAAGAGCGTGTATACCAATGGATAGTAGTCAGGAGAATCCGTCGTAAACCAATAACGATAAAGTGCATTGGGAGAATTCATTATGGGACTTTCAATAATAAAGACATTATCATCCCATACAAACCCATTACATATCGCTGGTACATAAGCAATTGCCGTAATCAAAAGTATGCCGGCGATGCCAAATAACAACAATCGAAAGTGTAGACTGCTGCCTTTTAGAACGCGTCTTCTTTTCATTCACTTAGCCGCGGCTTAGGCATCTCTTTTGATAGCGCCTGAATAAAGGCTGGATTCGGTTTCATTCCATATTGTTTAGCCAATCGAATCTCCTCCCATGCCGCAGCGTAATCTCCTTTTGAGTAAAATGCCACTGCAAGGTTGTAGTGACCCTCGGCATTTTCAGGAGAAAGCTCAAGGCCGTATTTTAAATGTTTGATTGCTTCATCATAATTTTGCATTAAAGCTAATAGGGCTCCTAAGCTCAAATGTGCCTGAGCAAAGTTTGGACGGAGTTGGATTGCCTTAGAATAATGTTGAATTGCTTCCTCATAGTTCCCCTGGCGGCTTAAAATATCGCCAAGATTATAATGCCCTTCGACAAAGTCTGGATTAAGCTCCAATGCACGTCTATAATGGCTAATTGCCTCATCAACCTTCCCCTCCATAGCAAGCAGTGTCCCAAAATTATAATGAGCATTCGCATTTCGAGGATTAAGCTTAAGTGCTATAACATAGTGTTTTCGTGCCTCGTCTGTTTGTCCTTTAGCAGCAAGGGATACCGCGAGATTGCTGTGTGCATCGGAATAATTAGGGTCTAGTTTAAGAGCGATTTTATACTGTTCGATACCATCGTCAATTCTCCCCAATCTCACCAACGCTGTACCCAAATTGTAGTATATCTCCGGCTCTTTGGGGTTGCTTTTTAAAGCTTCCTTATACTCCTTTACTGCCAGGTCCAACTTTCCTTGATGTGTGTATTCGTTACCCAGATTGTTGTGTGCCATCCATGAGTCCGGATTTTTGGCAATAGTGTCAAGCCACAGTGTTTGACAATCCTTATAAATAAAACATTGGCGGTATGTGAGAACCCCTAGAATCAGTAATATTGGTGCTACGCCGATGAAACTTACCGACCCCAATTTTTTTGCTACAGTAGCAAGCATTCCAGAAATAAGCGCTATAATCCCGACACTTGCCAGATATTGGAAGTGGTCTTGAACATAAGAATATCGCATAAAATAGACATTAAAGATTCCAAGCGCGGGCACCAGCGTTACCCCAAAGTACAAGACTGCGGCAAGCGGTGAGGTTCCAATCACCCTACGCAACATAAAAAGGAAAACTATGAGGATGACAACCCCTATGGGGTATATATACTGCAACGGCTCAGTCGGATTAATATGCCATTTTGGATAATTGAACGTGAGATTAATAGGCCATACTAGCTTCCAAGCATAAAACCAGGGTATTCTTCCTGCTACGAGGATTTTATTAATTAGTGGCATGTTCCACTCTTCACCGACTGCTCCAACGTGATGTTTCTCAAGATATGCCGTTAGCTGCCCCATTCCGCCTCCGAGCAAGAAAAAAGGAACAAGAGGAAGTATATCATTCCATTTCAAGCAGCCTTGCTTCCACCAAATAAGTATCAAGAGCACTGCAGGAAGAGTAGAAACAACCGTTTTGCTAAGGACCGCACAAATGAAAAGCACAAATGCCAGCCAATAACAGCGCGGCGAACCAGAAGTGCCATCAAGCCCGGCAAAGCGGATATAGGCAAGCATAGAAGCAAAATAGAATGCACCCGAGAGCACATTTTTTCGCTCCGTTATCCATGCTACCGACTCTACATGAACCGGATGAATTGCAAATACTGCCGCCGCAAGCCACGCTCCGGGGATTAAAAGCCGTCTTAGGATGAACCAAAATAAAATTGCATTCAGAGAATGAAGCAGAATATTAGCCAAATGGTATGCAAAAGGGTTGAGATTCGATAAATGGTATTGAATCCAGAAACTAGTGTGCGTCAACGGATAATACTGCTGATTTGCACGAAGATTAGTCCATATCTCAACAAGACCTTTCCAACTTCTGAGCGTCATATTTTGGGTAACGTTAGCTTCATCATCCCAAATGAACGCTCCATCCATAGAAGGAATATATGCGACTACAACCATCAAAACGATTGCTACTGCGCCCAGGATTGACAACTCATTTCGCTTAAAAAATCCTTTAAAACGAACTGTAATCTCCATAGCCTAACGAACCAAGTATTCTGGCATCTTTTTGGACAATTCCCTTATAAATGCTGGATTAACCGCCATTCCATATTTCCTACACCACCGAACCTCCCTCCAAGCATCTTCATACATCCCCTTCGCAAAGAATGCAACTGCTAAGTTTTGATGCGCTTCCCGATAATCTGGTTTCAATTCGATAGCTTGCTTATACCTAATAATTGCTTCGTCATAACTACCTTGGCTTGCAAGAACTACACCTAGGTTATTGTATGCTGAGGCAAAATATCTATCAATCCGAATGGCTTCTTCATACTCGCGCATAGCCTCTTCGTATTGTCCCAAATCCGCAAGCACATTGCCAAGGTTGTTATGTACTTCAGCCATTATCGGCTTAATTTCCAATGCTTTCCGAAAGTGCACTACGGCCTGGTTCAATTCGCCACGTATTTGAAGAATAAGGCCTATGTTATTATGCGCTTCTGCATAACGTGGGTTGAACCTCAAAGTTTCCCTAAAGTGTTCGAATGCTTCATCATGCTTTCCTTTTCCAACTAAGCTGAGACCGAGATTGTAGTGCGCTAGCCAAGCTGTTGGGTTTTTTGCAATTGTGTCACGCCATATTGTTTCTTCATTTTTATAGATCTTCTCCTGTTTCCAACTTATCCCGGTTAACAACCCAACTATGGCAATGGCTCCAATTGTCCCAATTAGCATACCATTTCTTCCAAAACGTTTAAATATAAAAGCTGCAGTACCTATGACAAGAACGATAACTCCAGGGATAGCAACATATTGCCAATGGTCAGCCACAAGCGAGAATTTCATTAAATAAATATCAAAAAAGCCTAGAACTGGCAGTAACATCAAGAAATAGTAACCAAAAGCAGCTAAAAGAGGACGGCCCCAACTCTTTCTATATTTTGCAAAGACTATAAGGCAAAAAACCAAGATTGCCAGGGGCATGTAAGAAATAATTGATTTGGAATTAATATTCCATTTCGGGTAGACAAAGGTGAGCTTATATGGAATTAGAGCCTTGTAGAGATAGAACCACACTGCCCATCCAGCCCCAGCCA
The DNA here is from genome assembly GCA_023511795.1 of Armatimonadota bacterium. Classification (NCBI taxonomy): domain Bacteria; kingdom Bacillati; phylum Armatimonadota; species Armatimonadota bacterium. Next base: position 4,932 of record JAIMAU010000005.1, read on the forward strand.
TTCGGGAAGGAAATTATCGTTTCTAATAATTTCACTGCCAATTGCTCTATGTGACTGAAACCATATCGTAAGTATCCCAAATGCCAACGCTTGGATAAAAAAAGGCGCACTCCAAATTAAATCACGTCGCACAATCTTGCCTCTTTGCCACCAAACACACCCAAGAAGAACGCAAGGAAGCATAACGATGGAAGATTTGCTAAGCAATCCCAGCAGAAATACAACCAAGGCGATTATATACCAACGTGCCCTAAAATTTGTGTAAAATTGTAGGTATGCAAGGATTGCAACCAGCATAAAGACCATCGGTAGTGTAGTTCGTTGCTGGAATATCCATGCAACTGCCTCGACATTAACAGGATGAACTGCAAACACCAATGCTGAAACAAATGCTCCTGGAAACTTAAGCTTGCTTAGAACCAACCAAAGAAGCGCCGAACCCAAAGCATGTATAAAAATGTTAGCCAGATGATATGGACGTGGGTTCATTCACCAAAGTTGATACTCTATGCGGAATAAGCTGTAGACCAAAGGGTAATAATCGGCACTCTCTGTTGTAAACCATAACTTATAAAATGCATTTTGAGATTTAATCAGAGGACTATTAAGAAAGCTGTCGTAATCATCCCAAATGAACCCGTTATTAATTGCAGGCATATAGGCAATTATCGCAACAACTGCAACTGCAAGTACGCCTAAGATAATTGCATTATTACCGCTTGCAAAAGCTATGAATGATAATTTTTTCATAAACTTCAACGGATATTGCGAGCTTCAGTAAGATTGTCTAATTACCCTGAGCGCATATGTGAGATTTCGCTGGGCTGATTCATAGTCTGGTTTCAAACGCACAGCCTCTCGAAAATGCACAATTGCTTCTTCAATTAATCCGCATCTTGCCAAAGCAACGCCGATATTGTTATGCATTTGAGGTGAGTTTGGATCTAACCTTATAGCGGTGACAAAGTATTTTCTAGCCTCGTCTAACCTCCCTAGTTCAACAAGAACTATTCCAAGGTTGGCATATGCTTTTGCAAACCCAGGGTCCAACTTAATCGCCTTTCGATAAAAAGCCAAAGCTCCGCGTATATCTCCTTTTCCCGCTAGCGCAACACCAAGATTGTAATGCACCTGGGGATTATTTGGTTTGAACTTCAATGCACGCTTTAGATAGTTCGTCGCTTGGCCAAACTGTTTCTTTTCATTATAGATAGCCCCAAGCGATACAAGTGCCTCAACGCAACTGGGGTCAATTTCTAGAGCGCGATTGAACTCAGCAATTCCCCTCTCTACCATACCACGTTCGGCGAACGCAAGCCCTAAGTTGACATGTGCCATCCAGGCAGTCGAATTCTTTGCAATCGTATCTTGCCAAAGAGTTATTTCATTTCTATAAATGCTTTCCTGCCGCCAACTTAATGTGATAAATACAGCCATTACGACGGCTACCAAAGCTGTTGCATATCCTGTGCGGATTCCAGTTAGTCGCACAATCCCACCTATTATGAGCGCTATTATGCATAGTATTGACTGATATTGCCAATGGTCTGCAACAAGTGAATATTTCATGAAGTAAATGTCAAGAAACCCTAGAACTGGCAATAGAGTAACAACGTAGCATCCAAATCCGACAAGTAGCGATCGCCCCCAACCATTGCGATAAATCCAGAATACAGCAAAGCAAACCACTACCATAAAAGATGGAATATACGAAACTATTGAATGCGGGTCTATTTCCCACCTTGGATAAACAAAAGAAAGTCTATATGGAAATAAAGCTTTGAAAAAGTAGAACCATACCGCCCAACCGGCTCCGGCTATGCGAGAGGCTAATCCTTCAGGCCGAATAACCTCGCCAGCAATCGTTCGGTTAGCTTGTACCCATGCCGTGACAAACCCCAGAACCACGGCTGTCACAAAAAACGGAACAGCTCTGATTATGTCATACTTCTTGATACTTCCCTTACGCCACCATGTCAAACAAAGAATGACAAATGGCAGGGTTACAACCGAAGTCTTGCTTAGCAAAGCTAACAAAAACAATAACAATGAAAGCCCATACCAAAATGTCTTAGCATTGTCCTCAAAACGCATGTAAGCAAGCAAAGCCGCAAGCGAGAAAACCACTGGCAATATGGTGCGTTGCTGAAACATCCAGGCTACGGATTCAACATTTACTGGATGAACAGCAAATATCAATGCTGCTGCAAATGCTCCAAGGATTTTCAAACGCTTCAACACCATCCATGCAGCAACCGAGGTTAAGGCGTGCAGAATTACGCTTATAATATGGTAAGGAACTGCGTTCTTACCCCAAGTTCGATACTCTAGCCAAAAAAGGGTATAGGAAAGAGGATAGTAATCAACCGAATCGCTGGTAAACCAATAGCGATATAATGCGTTTGGCGAATTCATTATCCGTCCATGGATTACATATGTATTGTCATCCCAGACGAAGCCATTATTAATTGAGGGAATATAGGCTAGAATGGTTGCAATGACGAGTGCAGCTATGCCCCAAAATGTCAACTTGCTTTGAATGCTGCACGATATAGCATGTGCCTTTCTCTTGGCAAAAAGTTTTTTCATTTGAGGTTTGACTTATTGTTTTGCCTCCCCTTCATCCAAGGACGATTTCCCTCCACCTTGGTTCTAAAACGGTAGAGACTGGTGCGCGCGGTGATATAGAGGGTTTTGCCATCTGAATCACCCCAGGCGCAGTTTGCCGGCACCTCAGGAGTTTTAATTATGCCAAGATGTTTGCCAGACCTATCAAAAACCCAAATTCCTCCTGGTCCAGTAGTCCAAACATTACCCTTTGTGTCAACTTTCAACCCGTCTGGGCAACCGGGGTCTCGAGATTTTAAAACGGTGAAAAGGCGTCCATTCGCTAATGTTCCATCCTCCTTTACATCGAAAGCCCTGATATGCATTCGTGCAGATGAATCCGCAATATATAGTGTCTTCTCATCAGGGGAGAACGCCAAGCCATTGGGGCAGTCAAAGTCTTTAACAAGAAGAGTTAGCTTGCCCTCAGGTGAAAGACGATATACACCTTGAAAATCTAGCTCACGATCTTCCTTTTTTACACCATAAGGTGGGTCGGTAAAATATATGCTTCCGTCCGACCTAACTACAACATCATTTGTCGTGTTCAATCGCTTGCCTTGATATTCAGAAACAAGCACGGTAATTTTACCATCCTTCTCTTCGCGTGTAAGCCTATGCATGCCATATTCAACGGCTATTAGTCGCCCTTCGTTGTCAAAGGTGAGTCCATTCGAGTTTCCTGGCACTTCCCGATACAGGCTTGTCTTGCCGGTGGCTGGGTCCCACTTGTAAATGCCTACCTGATGGCAATCGCTAAATAGCAAGTATCCGTCTTTATGCCACACGGGTCCTTCAAGAAACTCGAACCCTCCAGCTACCTTTTCAACCTTTGCATCTTTTGGGATTAGCTTCTCAAACTCCGGTGCCAATACAACAACCGGCCTCGCCTCATCTGCCCATGAGATCGTGATAAAAGCAATTGCAATGAATGCACAAAGTGCCAATCCTGTTACATTCATAAAATCTTGCTACTTCAAATGAAAGTATATGTAAATTGCCACAGATTACTATCTGTAAAAAGCAAATAGCTCAATCATTCGAAAACTACATTTTCCAATACTTTAGTATCAAATCTCTTGTCTTTTTCACTCCGGCAATCTCATCTCCACCGCCTTCGTATTCAATTGAGATGGCGCCCTTGTATTTCGCATCCTTAAGCATTTTTAGGATTCTTCCATACTCAACACTCTCTTCCTCGCCCTGCGCGTTAAATGAATGGGCCTTGGCATGAGTATGATATGCATATGGAGCAAGCTTTGCATTTTCTTCATAGAGTATGTCTTTGGGCCAATTCTTAAAATCCAAGCAAGAACCCACCCATTTGGGATCTGTTCCTTTGATGATTTGAATAATCCAATCAGCTTTTTTTGACACTCCCCCATGGTTTTCAATAGTAATCTTCACATTCATTTCCTTTGCAAGCGGGATAAGTTGATTGAACGCATCGATAACACGCTGGACGCCTACTGTGCCATCACGTACTGGATCGCCAGTGCCTCCAAGATCGAACCTGACTACTTTAGCCCCAAGGTATCCTGCCGCTCGAAGCTTCATTTTGTTTACTTCTATCTGGCGCTTTCTTGCTTCCTCATCATCGGTAGCTAGATTTCCTTCACAGATAAGTGCCGCGATTATTATGCCGTTTTCCTTAGCCGCTTTCTTAATCTGGTCAAGGTAGGATTTGTCGTAGGATTTCATCCAAATATCATTTAGAGCAACGCCTTTCATGCCCATTTCCTTCATAAGCTTCATCACGGTTATGGGGGTATACTTCCTCTCGCCCTCTCCCATCAAGCTTCTAACACTGTATGTCTCACAACACAAATAAACCTTCGGTGTTTTTGCTGCATATGCAGCAGACACTGCAGTGATTAAAACGGTGATAATTATAAAACTAGTGATTCGAAAAATCCTTTGCATAAAAAGCACTTCCTTTCCTTTAAAACAAAATCAAACTGCCCCTTTCAGGGCACGAACAATTTCCGGAATAGCTATCCTTGGCTCTTCTGAGGCTTCGTACTCCAAAATGAGATACCCCCGATAACCAACATTTTTGAGTATATTAGCTATCATTTTGTAATCAGCTGGCTTTTGGGGTGAAACTGTTGTTTTTACATGAGTTGTTATAGCAAATGGCGCAGCTTTTTCTATATCTATATGGGTCGTCGCCTCGGAAATTGCCTGTGTCAAGATTGACACCAAACCAACTTGTTTTTACTTCCTTTATAATTGCCAGAAAATTTTCTATGTTGCCAGTAAATGCTCCATGATTTTCTAAAGCTAGCATGACGCCGTGTTTTTCGGCTGTATCCCCGCAGGCTTCAATGCACTCGGCCACCCAGCGCGCAGCATCTTTGCTTGAAGTACCTTTAGGGGGGTCCCCGGCAAATATTCTAATGCAGGGCGCCCCCAGTTCTGACGCACGATGAATCCACTCATTAACAGCGGACACTTCCTTTTCACGCATATTTCCAGGAGGTACGCAGAAATTATTTTGCACCGACATCCCGGTAATTTCGAGACCGAGCAGGAAAGCTTTTCGCTTTAAACGGTTTAGGTAGCTCGTAGTAACGGGGTTCGGAAAATAATAGGATGTAATTTCAACTCCATCACAACCAATCTCTGCTGCAGTATCAAGAAAGTCTTCCAGCGTTATGGGATTTTCTTTTGCTGTAAGATACTTTTTATAGGAATATGCGGCACAACCAACTTTCAAAATGGGGCCACCTTTGCGAGAGATTGATTCTGCACTGTTAGCAATATTTGTGCTACAAACAACCCCAGCGGCCAGCCCTACACCCAATTTGAGAAAGTCTCTTCTGGTTGTCATTATCTAATCAACTCCATCCATAGTGCGCGATAGTACCTTAAGATACGTTCGGAATCTGGGCTGTCTGGTATTTCTGCAAGCGTAAATCTATCATAACCTGAAGCTTTAAGCAGCGAAAAAAGCTCTCGCCATGGGTAGTTCGTATTCCAAAGTTCGTTGATATGACAAGATTTTATCTCGTTATGCAAAAGGTTGAAGTACTCAGCTACAGAACCATTCTTAATATCGCTTGCGTTAGAATTCCAGCAGACGCCAACTGACGGATGGGAACAATAATCAAGTATGTTCCTTATATACGGCGGATGTGATGTTCCCCGACCGTGCACCTCAAGCCATAATTCAACCCCATGGTCCATAGCAATCTTACCACACTCTCTCAATGCATGACCAATCTGCTCTAGCGTTTTCTCTACTGGAATTCCCTTGTCTTCCATAAGAGAGTTTGGCCTAACTTTAACACCCTTTGCTCCGACATCTTCGGCCAGTAGTATAAAATCCTTGCATGTTTCAATATTTTGCTTTACAACAGCACGGTCGTCTGAATGAAACTCACATACTGAGCCGAGGCCCCAAAGGACGATTCCTGAATCTTCGAACCGCTTTCTAACTTCTGCACGCTCAAGCTTCCCCAGAGAAGGTTCCACTCCATGCGCATGCGTTGTTCGAAGCTCGACTCCTTGCAATCCTATCATTTTACATTTTTCGATTAAGGTTGGGATATCCCAATCCTTGGCGATGTTGTAAGTCACGAGACCTAATTTCATTTTTGATTCCGTCTTCCTTTCTGAATATGAAAACGCTGGCAAAACAAAGGTCATGCCAAGAGTCAATCCAATCTTTAGCCATTCGCGTCGAGTGATTTCAGTCATTATTAGCAACAGCCCTCTCACCCACACTCCAAAAGAGGGCGAATTCTAAATCTCTTCCTATTCTACGCAACGCCCTCAGCAGAGTCAACCAACTCGCCAAAATAATAATTGCAGGGTATAATATGGTTGGAAATGCATGAGATTAGACACGTTGAGCGAGCGATTATAGTAAATCTGGATGTATCTGAAGAAGAATCTAACCGCTGGTCGCTCGATGAACTGAGAGAACTAATAATAACCGCGGGCGCAATAGTTGCTGGCGAATTTCACCAGAAGCGCGCAAAGCCGGATATTGCCTACTATGTTGGGCAAGGAAAAGCTGAGGAGCTTTTTGCTGAAGCTAAAAGCAAAGAAGCAGATCTTGTCGTGGTAAATGACGATCTTACTCCTATTCAACAAAGGAACCTGGAGGAAACCCTAGAGATACGCGTCATTGATCGCACTCAGCTTATTCTTGACATCTTCGCACAACGAGCACACACGCACGAAGGTAAACTTCAGGTCGAGCTTGCCCAGCTCAACTATCTTTTGCCAAGACTCACAGGCCGCGGCAAGGCATTGAGCCGTCTCGGCGGCGGTATTGGAACGCGAGGGCCTGGTGAAACAAAACTCGAAAGCGACCGGAGGCGAATTAGAAAGCGAATTGCGGACCTCTCCGAAGAAATTGAGGAGGTTCGCCAACATCGGCGCGTCCAAAAAGAGAGCCGCCGCAAGCTACCTTTCCCAACAGCAGCACTTGTTGGCTATACAAGCGCAGGAAAATCAACGTTGTTGAATACCCTATCGGGATCAGAAGTTTTAGTAGACCAAAAACTTTTCGCCACCCTTGATCCAACAACCAGGCGCGTCGTGCTTCCCGACGGATGGGCAGTGTTGATAACCGATACAGTAGGCTTCATTCGTAAGCTACCTCACGAACTAGTAGCTACTTTTCGAGCCACTCTTGAAGAAGTTACCGAATCCGATTTTCTAATTCACGTTGTGGATGCGAGCCATCCACAAATGACAGCTCAAATGGAAGCTGTTCGCAATGTTCTCCACGAGCTAAATTCGCATGAAAAGCCGATGGTAACCGTTTTTAATAAGAGCGATCTCATCAAAGACCAGTATGTGCTACGCAAGCTTGTAGCAGAAACCCCAAATAGCGTCTATATCTCAGCCAAAAACCGAGAAGGAATTCGACAATTAATGAACCTGCTTTCTAAAACTCTTAGAAGTCTTTTGGTTCGAATGTCGCTGAATATCCCTTACGAGCGAAGTGACCTCGTATCGCTGTGTTATGAAAATGGTCGCGTACTAAAAGCAGAATACACAACCACTGGCATTCTTATTGAAGCAGAGGTTTCTCGCGAAATTGCAGGAAAGCTTGAGCGCTATGCTCCATAAAATAAACTTTTAGCTTTTGCAATTTAATGCTCCGTTTATCTTAATTCTTCAGGGAGCCATGCCACATCCAATATTGAAAGGTTCAAATGGCTGTAATTCGAGAGGTAATCGCAAAATCTATACTATGCAAGTCAGGTATTTCTAACTATTGCGTCAACTGCTATACTGGCTGCTTACATGGTTGTATTTACTGCTATGCCAGATTTATGAAGCGCTTTACGAACCACGAAGAACGCTGGGGCCAGTTTCTAGATATTAAAGTAAACGCTCCCGTACTTCTAGCGCGGGAGGTCAAGCGAAAACGCCCAGGAACTGTATTCTTCAGCTCCGTATGCGATGCCTACCAACCAGTCGAAAAACGATATGAGCTTTCCCGTTCATGCCTAAAGAGATTGATAGAAGCCGGTTTTAGTATTGCAGTGCTAACAAAAAGCAAATTGGTGACCAGAGACTTTGACATTTTGGCAGGATACCCCTATTGCGAGGTAGGGAGCACCCTAACGACAGCGAATGAGAAATTGAGGTTCCTTATTGAACCTGGTGCCTCACCGACTTATGAGCGGATTGCAGCATTGGAAAGAGCATGCGAAAAAGGAATCAGAGCATATGCCTTCCTCGGTCCGTTCATGCCAGAGCTCTCAGACACTGACGAGGCTCTTAGTTCACTTATTTCTTCGATTGCACCCCTGCCTCTTGAATATTATTACGCGGATAAGCTGAACCCACGGCCAGGAGTCTGGAATTCGGTACTGCTGTTTTTAAGAAGGTACTATCCGCAGTTAATAAATCACTACCACCGCTTATTTTTCAACAAAGAAGAATATCGCATGTATTGCGCAGACTTAGGAAAGCGTCTAAGGGCAATCGCCGCCGAGCATGGCGTCGGCGATAAGCTAAAGGCTGTGTTTTAAATAGCCTGTTTTGCAAACATTTCTCCAATTTTTCCTGTTATAACTTATCAACCAACTTTGAACCCATAAAGGTTTTCTGCCACCCAATGCCTAATAAAAATTTGGAATGAAAAAGAAGCTCTTCATAAAAATTGTCATTATCATCTCAGCGATAAGCAACCTAGGGGCAACCACAATGAATCTAGAAAGGCCGTCCGTTTTCCTCAACGCGAAAGAAATCGCTAGACTACGCAAGGAAGTTAAAACAGTCTCATGGAAACGAGAACTTTATGAAAAAGATTCAGGACGGCCAATGTTCCTAGGCGGCACATCCATCAAAGCCACAGCCGATAGGTGGCTGAATATTGACATCCAAATTCCTGAAAGGAGTGGGCACTTTCATAATTTCTTCTGCAAAGATGGCAACATGCTGGAACTCCCCGAAGATCTCAAACCACGACCAGAAGGCTATAAATGCCCAGTCTGTGGACAAATATACAAAGGCGAAAAATACGATGGTGCGGTACGCTGGCGAGCTCATAATGAGCTATCGGTTGCCGCATTTAATTTAGCTCTCACCCATGTTTTGGAAGGAGATATCCAGTATGCTCGCAAGGCTGCCGAAATTCTCATAAAATATACAAATGCTTACCCCGGACCCCATACTTCCCCAACTGCTGGCGGTATTATGTACCAATCGCTTTGTGAAGCAGTTTGGGTCATTCCACTTGCCGCTGCCTATGATTTGGTCTACAACGAATTGTCAGAAAATGAAAAAACAAAAATCGAGACAAAGCTATTTCGGCCTGTTGCTGAGGGACTGCGTAACATGGGCATTGGTGGCAATTGGGGCTCATGGCATCTCTCGGCAGTAGGCGTAATCGGCTATGCAATAAAGGACAAAGAGCTTATTCAATATGCTTTGGAAAGCTTTAAGTCGCAAATAGATAAACAACTTGGAGATGACGGCCTTTGGCCCGAGTCAGTCCACACCTACCATTTTTATCCAATGAATGCATTTCTCTACCTTGCGGAGGCAGCACTTCACAACGGTACTGACCTCTATAACTGGGAAGCAAAACCAGGCAAAGGGCTCAAGGCAATGTTCATCGCTCCACTTAATTATGCATATCCCAATTTTCAACTTCCTGCAATCAACGATGGGTGGTTCAAATCTTTCTTGCCGCTTGGTCTTTATGAACTTGCCTATGCAAGATATGATGACCCAATGCTAGGCTGGGTATTAAAACAAGGCTATGACAAGCTCAAATCCCCTAGGTCAAGTCTTTGGGCACTGTTACACGGCAGATCTCTTGACAAGAATTTCAAAGAGCCGAGTTTTAAATCAATTAATTTCCCTGTCTTAGGTATAGCTGTCCTGCGTTCTCAGAACGGAAACATGATAACCTTCGATTATGGACCGCATCTCGGACACGGACAACGCGATAAAATGGGAATCACTCTTTTTGCAAATGGCAAACCGCTTGTTCTAGATTATGGAACACCTGGTTACGGCTCTGAAATTATGCAATGGTATGTAAGCACTCCAGCTCACAACACGGTAGTCGTAGATTGCAAAAACCAAGCTACGACAAAGGAACGCCGGCTTACTTGCTTTAATTCAGGTGATTTTTTTGAAGTTGCCGAAGCTGAAACTGAGGAAGCTTATCCTGGGGTGCTTCATCGCCGCACGGTAATTCGCGTTGAAGATTATTTTATTGTGGTTGACTACTTAGAAAGCGAAGAAGAGCATTCCTATGACTGGTTCCTCCGATGTGAAGGCGACCTTACAATAAGGATGGTTCCAACTACAGATGCCCCTCCAATTTCGTACAAATACGTTGAGCAGTTAGCTTCTTTCGCCCCCAAAGGACCATGGCAAGCAAGGTGGAAGACTAAAGATGGAGGGCTTGGTCTTATCATGCTTGATGATTCTCCATCGCTAGTATATTCTACCGAATGTCCTGCCGAATTGGGAACGCGAAAAGTACCTTTGATAGTTTCTCACAAAAAAGGCAAAACGGCAACATTTACTGCGATTTTGTTTCCATACCTAGGTTCACTAAGGGTAACGGCAACTTTGAAAAGGGGTTTGATAGAAGTCAATCATGACGGAGTTACTGACTGGATCTCAATTGAGCCCCATATAGGGGAACGGCCGCTACTAACCGACGGTCGCTATGCTTTTGTGCTAACAAAAGACTCCAAACCCCTGTGCTCCTCCATAATTGGAGGAAGCTATTTGGATTGGAATGGGGCGAAAAGCCCTTTCTAAGCGAATAATAGTCTCATCCGCTTATGTAAAACTCATTACTTACATTTTTTAGGCAGGTCTCATGTCCAAACACAAATTACGCATTTCAAACACAGAAGAAATTATCCTAAACTAATCTTTTCCTTTAGCCAGCGACCAGCTTAACCGTCTTAATCTCAAAAGGTGTAAATGATAGCTGGATTTTATTATTATCAACTTCAAGTTCTTTCTTATCTCTCTCAAGAAGGTCACACTCTGCCGCACGAGAAATCGAAGAGCCTGCTGTAAGCGTGACCTCTGCAAGACCACCTGAGCATTCATACAATCGCATGATTAACGCATCTTCCCTTTCTGCCTTCTTTATTGTTTCAACAATCACATTTGGCGAATCTACGGATAACAGACTTCCGCTGAATCTTGGTTTATCCTCCGAAAGCCACGCCGTCATAGGAACGTTTAGCTCATATGCCCTGCGCACAGTCTCCCCTGCTATCCAGTCGCCTTGGTGGGGCAGAAGTGAATATGTAAATACATGCTCGCCCATATCAGCCTGCGAATCTGGCATTTTTGGTGAACGGAGCAAAGTTAGCCGAATTACGTTGCTGTATATATCGTGGCCATACTTGCAGTCGTTTAAGAGGCTAACTCCGTAATCCGCTTGCGAGAGATCAACCCACTTTTGAGCAGGAACCTCAAAGCGAGCAAAGTCCCAACCGGTATTCCAATGATTTGGGCGCTCAACGCTTCCGAATTGAATCTCGTATCTCGCTTTGTTTCCATGAACATTCACAGGAAAAGCAACCTTTAACATCTTTGTCGCTTCATGCCAGTCAACATGCGTTTCAAAATCAATTCTTGGATTTGAGCCCCAAAGTACAATCCTTTGCTCAATCTGAGAGTTCCCAAACCTTCTTACCATTCTCACAGAGCCTCGAACTGGCCCTGCCTCTTCTACCGTAATTTCCGTAAGGTCGGTTATATCATTGCCTTTATCGCGGTAGTAGAACTCGATATCCCATGCATCCCAAGAAAGCGGCTTGTCCTCGAATAGCTGGAAAAGATTGGCACGGGCTCCTCTGGGAAGCACCTCCCTTTTTGCCCGCTTATCGTAAATCGAGGTTATTAACCCTTGCCGGTCAATTTTGACGCGGTAGAAAGAGTTTTCCATGCATGATGTTGAAACCTTTATGTTTGCCTTAGCTATCCTTGGTACGCCCTTAACAAGTTTAAATGAGCAAAGTCCTATGCCAGGTAGTGCCTGCGGTTCGAACCAAAGTTCCGATGCGTTTCCAGCTTTCGGTTGTGATGGAAGCACCTGACCATCAATAGTTTCAACGTGCCAATTTTTTGCATTCCCAGGTACCTTCAAGCAGACTGCATCCGACCGATTCCATGCTAGGCTATTAAAAACAATAATTTGATTACCATCTGCCTCTGATGCGCCAATTACCCGCAGACCCTGGGCTCGCATTTTCTCGCCAATTTCGGCAATTTCTTGGTAGTCAATGGCTGTGTCTTTGTAAACATCTGTAACCGAGGTTCCAGGAATTACATCATGGAATTGATTCTTGCAAATGAGCTTCCAAGCACGTGTAAACCGTTCATGTGGATATTCAGCTTTCGCAAGAAGCCATGCAAGGCCGCATGCCATTTCAGCGTCACGAAGGAGCAACTCTGATTTTCGATTCGCTCTCTTGTTTCGCGATTGGGTGGTATACGTACCCCGATGGTACTCCAAATAGAGCTCGCCCACCCATGTGGGAAGGTCCTCACTTCTTTTCTCTAGCTCATGGAAAAAGTCGCTAACCCACGACGGTTTGCATTTAGGAACGCCCTCTAAATTTGCAGCACGCTTCAGATGCTCCAAATGTTCTCTAGTTGGCCCGCCCCCGCCATCGCCAAAACCATATGGGTAAAGGGCGATATCCGATCTATCTTTCTCTCTATAATTCTCTGCCGCTCCTCGAAGCGTTCCTGGATCAATCCTTGCGTTGTAGTCGTTGCTAGGAGGAAAATGAGCTAAAACCCGCGTTCCATCTATTCCCTCCCACCAAAAGGTTGAATAGGGAAACTTATTAAATTGGCTCCAACTTATCTTGATAGTTGAAAAATACTTAATTCCACCAAGCTTTAAAATCTGTGGCAATGCGGCGCTGTATCCAAATACATCTGGTAGCCAGAACACGTCTGTTTCGATTCCAAATTCATCTAAAAAATAACTCTTGCCAAGCAAAATCTGCCTTACAAGGGATTCACCTGACGTAAGATTGCAATCTGCCTCAACCCACATGCTTCCCTGAGGCTCAAATCTTCGTTCATTTATGCGCTTTTTAATTTTTTGATAAAGCTGAGGATAATGTTCTTTTGTAAACTCGTAGAGCTGAGCTTGGCTTTGGGTAAAAAGATAATACGGATATTCCTCCATTAAGCGGTCAACAGTTGAAAATGTGCGTGAACACTTGCGTATGGTCTCCGCATATGGCCATAGCCAAGCCACGTCAATATGAGAATGACCGTTACATGCAAATTCAAGGGAGCTTGCGTTTGCAGGAGCCTTGTATAGGGGCATGAGTATCCTTGCCGCGTTTCTTGCGCTTTCTGCAAGTGCGTCAAAACTGTTTGCGTCGGGGTTGAACGAATCCACGCTTTTATTAGCAATCCGAACTATTCTTGCGCGACGCCTATCTCCCTTTGGCAAGGATTCGGCAATCCCAAGAATGAATCCAAGATCATAGTAATAGTCCTTAACATCGGTATTCAGCACTGCAATATCTGCTTGCTCAAGCACCATCTTGTGTTTGATGCCCTGCCAAACTGGGGTGGAAACACATGCCACCACAATGTCAAATTTCTCTCCAGGCTTTGCTTTTTCAGTCAAAATTACGTCCGGATGGTTGGGATCTATCCCTTGGTATGGAATGCCGTCTATAAAGAGGCATCCTTCGCCACCTAACCAACCTGTCTTTCCGAAACGAAACAATGCTACAAGCGTCTTACCAGCGAATTCCCTTGGAACTGTAAATTGGAAGCGAAACCAAGCAAACTCACCACCGCCAGCCCACTCATCACCGACCTTGATAATACGCCAGTCACTTGCGTTCAACGCCTCATCTATCTTCTCATATGCGGTAGTCTCGCGTATTAGGATTTTTTCGATTTGTCGAGTGCCCCACCAGCGCAAATTGCCTATTTCATTCCAGCGCTGTCGAGCTTTTTGGAGCAATAGCTCCTCGATTCTATCATGGAGCATGGGTTGTTCTATTGGCACTTTTACCTCCAAAAACTACAATGCATTAGTCCGGAAACATTAATTAGCAAGCTTTCTCTTGCTTCCAACAAAAGTGCTATTAAACTGGCAAAAGATTTTTTCCTTCGTATTCCGCCGATGCTTTTTAGCATAGCAATTCATAAAAAGGATGAAAAGTTAATGTGTCTGAGAAGCATGTTTTCCTAGTTGCCTTAACGTTGAAGATAGGTCCTTTAGAAACGGCTTTGTATATTCGAGTGTAAAGAACACTATGCCATCGGCGCCCAGCCTCATTGCTTCATTTATCTGAGCTTTGATTTCGTCTACGGTGTTAAGCCTACCATGACTTGTAATCACACCAATAGTTACCAAATATGGGAAGCCTTTGGGTATAGCCGAGCGATTTTGGCTCACGCGGTCGGAGAAAGACTTCATATTGTAAATGTAGCCAGAAGGATTAATCCAATCGAGCCAACCTTTTTTGATCCATGTCTTCCAATCTTGACAGGTCTGGTATTTCTCACTGTAGGTGTGCACTCCCCATACATAGCTAGAAATCGGCAGTCCAGGCTTAATCTCGTCAACAACTTTGCGAATCTGCTCCATCTCTAAATTTATCTGCTTCATTCGCCAAGCCCGCCACTTGCGCCATTTATCAGTTCCTGGCATAGCTTTGTCCGCATCACGTGCATCATAGCCTGTTGCTTCTTTAAAAAGTTTCACACACCTATCACAGAAGCAATTGCGGCCGCTTGGATAACGCAGATAATCAAGATTGATTCCGTCCACATCGTACTTGCTTACAATTTCTTTTATTACAGAGCACACATAATCGCGTGCTTCCTGCGAAGAAGGGTCAATATAACCACCGCTTCTTCCATCAATGCTTACAACTCGCCATTCTGGATGTTCTTCGAGAATTTTTGATGGTTGTTCTCCACCATCGCAATTAACGCATATCCAAGGATAAACTTTGAGTCCTCGTTTATGTGCAGCGTCTATAACGATTTTTAACATATCCGGAGAGCCGGGACGTGCTTCAGGAATAATTTCGCTTTTGTAGTATGCTTTGCCGCTTGTGGACTTGGCAATAGGCATAAGAAATTGAATTCCCAAATCTGCAGCCTCGTTGATAAGAGCAGAAATGTTTTCAGCAGAACCATCGCGCAAGTTCATATAAGCCCCGACATTGCCTGGAAATTTACAATCTGCCGGACATGCGTCAATACCTAGTAACACCAACACCGCAAGTATCCATAGAAAAAAAGTTCTCATAATAAAACCTCCGCAATTATTTTTCACTTGGCTCCCCTAATTACCTTCAAAAGCTTTGTAAATCTAGCCATTTAGTTTCAACATGAATATTTTAAAAGTAACGAACATGCATTAAAGGATAACTCAGTGCAAAGCAGGGAATTCTTGCCAGCCTGCTGAACTGAAAGATGATAATTATTGGAGGTGCGTTATTATGGCGTACTTAAACTTTGCCGCTGTCCTACTCCTCATGATATTATTAGGTACAGCGTCTGCGACAACAAATGAATACCGGCTTTGGATTGAACCATCAGCAAAGAAAATTCTACAAGATGCATTACCTTCCGAGCAAGCGCCATCTGCCGCCGATCTTTGCGCTGCACACAACGAATGGGAATCCTTTCAAATATGCCTAAGGTCTAACAAGACCATACGAAACATTGGAGTCGAAGCTTCTGACCTCAAGCAGGTAAAAGGCAAAGGCGTTATTCCAAGTACAAACATCTGGTTAGGCCTTGTTTCATATGTGCCTATAATGGACCCACCAATTCCATATCCAGATCCACTGCCGCCTCTTCGCCCCTTCGACCTTCAGCCTAACGTTACCCAACCAATATGGGTTACAGTCAAAGTACCTGAGGGAATTCCAGCAGGCGAATACAAAGGAAGCATTAAGGTAACAGCAGGCAGGTCTACGTTAAACATAGCAATCAAACTTCATGTTTGGGACTTTACCCTACCTAAGACACCCAGTTGTGTGACGGCTTTCGGCATCACCATGGAATCAGTCGCTCGAACCCACGGCGCTACTGGCGACGCTGATAAGACTTTAGAGCTACATAAGAAATACCATGAGATGCTTCTCGACCATAAAATTTCACCGTACCATATCCCGGTTGACCTTATGTCGCCTGATGCAAAGGCATATCTAGATGATCCGCGGATGACTTCGTATATCATCCCCTACATCGAAGATGATGCAAAACTCAAATCGCTAGTTCAGTATCTCATCGAAAATAACTGGTTTCGAAAAGGCTACTTTTATCCCCTTGATGAGCCGGTCGATAAAAACGCTTACAACCAGCTAAAACAAATTACAGACCGCTTACGTGCAATTGAACCAAGATACCGCATTGTGGCGCCTTTCTTCCGAGGACCAGATTTTGCAGAAGGAAAAACCATTTGGGACCTTGCAATCGGGCAGATAAACATCTGGTGTCCAAACGAACACTATTTCGACCTTGAACCGCGTACCCGGCCAATGATAAGGACCCGCAAGAACGCCGGAGAAGATGTTTGGTGGTATGTTTGCTGTGGGCCTGGCGATCCATATTCGAATTTCTTTGTTCAACAGGAAGCAATGAAACACAGAATGCTTTTCTGGCACCAGAAACGAGAAGGCATTGACGGACTCCTTTACTGGTCAACGACTTATTGGATGCCTTGGGCAGGATGTGATGATCCATGGAAGTCAATGATGACAGTAAAAAACATAAACCCAAATATATTCGGCGACGGTTCGCTCTTATATCCTGGAAAACCCGTTGGAATTGACGGCCCGGTTTCGTCGCTTCGGTTGGAAGTAATTCGCGATGGCATCGAAGACTTCGAATACCTATGTCTTGCTAATAACTTGGTTGGCTCTAGCACAACGAACCAATACATCCGCACAGTAGCAAAATCGCTAACATATTATGAGCTAGATCCGCTTAAACTTGAAAAAGTGAGAAGAAAATTAGGAGCTGCAATTGAGAAAGCCTTACAGAAGAAAATTAATTAGAATTTTCTGTAAAGGTAACCTTAACCTGCCGAATCATCCTAAAAACCTGGCAGAAGAAAGAGATTTGTGGAAATAAACTCATACATTAAGACGCCAAATCACCCATGTTAAATACGTTGCAAACCCAGTCCAGAGGGCATATGGGATGAAAAGAAAAGATGCAATGCGTGAAATACGCCAAGAAATAATAATTATCCCTATTACAGAGAGACAAATCGCCGCCGCATCCCATATTGCAAGGTATACCATGCGGTTTCCAAAGAATAGTGCCGACCACGCAATATTTAAAACGCCATTAAAGAGAGCAAGGCTTATCACCCAAAATGTGCCGTTCGTGTGTGGGCGGCTATTCCATACAAGCGATAGCGACACAATTGCAAGTAGAAATATAACATTCCATACAATTGGAAATACCCAATTCGGTGGCTGGAACGGAGGCTTTTTCAGCTGTTCATACCAATCCCTGTTTTGATTGCTAAAGTAGCTTCCAATTAAAGCAACCAATATCACAATTAAACCTATTACTATAACTGAAAACCATGAAATTCGTAATTCGTATGCCATGCCAAGGCTCCTTTTGCCTAATTTAGTACCCGTAAACCGCTTTGTTAAAACAATCAAATCTTGATTGCAAAACATGAGGGGGTCTACTATGAATAGATGCCTTACAGTAGTTCTTATTCTTGCAGTACTTGCATGCCTACCAAGCTATGCTGATATTTCTCCTCCTGTTTCCAAACATTTGGTAGCCTGGTACAAAATGAACGAAGGTAAAGGCAATGTAATGCACGATTCCATCCAGCCGTCTGCTGATGGAAAATTGAATAACGGTAATTGGGCACCAACGGGAGGGGTCATTTTTAATGGAAATGGAAATGTCCAAATTGGAAGCGCTCCAAAGTTGCTATTCCGCTCAAACTTCACACTCGCCGCAAGAATAAAAAGTAGCTCCACCTCGTTTGGTCAAATTATCGGATCTGCAGGTGCTGGTGGGCTAGTATTCTCCACAAATCAACTAAAGCTTGCTATCTGGGGTCATGATTGGCACGTTGAACAATTCCTGCCCGAGGACCAATGGCTCCATATCGCTGTTACCATGGACGAAGAACAAAACGCACGAATGTATGTCAATGGTTCTGAGGTTGGAGCATCAAGAGTTATGGCATGGCCAAAAGATCCTGACAATTGGACAATCGGGGGATGGAACGTTGGTGAAGGATTCCGAGGGATAATTGCTGATGTAATGATTTACAATATTGCCCTTAATAAAAGGCAAGTTAAAGAATTAGCAGCTATGTTTGGACTTGATAAGGAGCCTCTAATTCCAATTGACGAACCCGCGCCTTTGAACAAAACACCAAAATCAGTATGTGAGATGGCGAAAATTTTAGCGCCTCTTGCACTTGAACCTGACCTCCTCCCAAGATATCCTTTCAGCACTATGATGGGGGCTAAGCGATTTGCTGAAGC
The DNA here is from genome assembly GCA_023511795.1 of Armatimonadota bacterium. Classification (NCBI taxonomy): domain Bacteria; kingdom Bacillati; phylum Armatimonadota; species Armatimonadota bacterium. Next base: position 23,522 of record JAIMAU010000005.1, read on the forward strand.
TTTGCGTATTCACAAGTATGCCGACAGAGCAGCCGCAGAGAAATGGCTTGCAGATAATATACCAATCTTCGACTGCCCAGACGCAAAATGGACACGTTGCTGGTACTACCGCTGGTTTTTAGTTAAAGTAAACTATCAAGAAGAAGATGGCATTCCTGGATTCTATGAAGGTAAGCGCGGCGGATATACGCGACATATAACTTATTCTGCGCCTCACATAATGGATGAAGTTCGCTGGTTACGCGATGGCAAGTACGCCTATGGTCAAGCAGAAATTCTCGGCAAACGTCGGGAGCCAAATGGTAGAAGGTTTGGAGGATATACCCATTGGATTTCAAGCACACTATGGAATACTTACCTCGTGCATCCGGATAAAAAGAGATTAGCGAAACTTCTACCAGCATGGGCAGAAGACACTGAATGCGCTTTCCGCGGCAGACTCGATACCAATAGGCCTCTATGCGATTATCTTCTCAATCCACCAAGTCACTGGGCAACAGGCATGGAATGGCAACCTGCTTGGTTCTACTTCGACAATTATGACCGAAGCAAGGAAACAAACCTCTACCGACCCGATTACACAGCCTATTACTACGCAAACGCCCGCGCTGTGGCAAATATGTATCGCGAACTAGGCAATATAAATAGAGCTAAACAATTTGATGCTTTGGCTGACAAAATTAAAGAAGCGCTCAATACACTCATGTGGGATGCAGATACAAACTTCTTCTATTCAATCAAAACTGGCACAGATGACCAAAAAGCAATGGTAAAAGAAATTGTCGGCATTTATCCGTTTGCATTCGAAGTTCCAGAGAAAACGCAAGTTGGAGCATTCGAGTCTATTTTGAATCCAGAAGAGTTTTGGGGACCTTGGAAGCTTACCACCTGCACAATGAAGTGTCCAATGTTCACCCCAAAAGTTGTGCTTTGCAATTGGAATGGTCCCGTCTGGCCTCATGCAAATAGCATTGTTGCCAATGCGCTTGCCCAGGGAATACGGAGATACATGGCTCCAGCCGTTTCACGGAAGCATGTTTGGGAGCTTCTCGATTCATACACAAATCTTCATTATGAGGATAAAGGGATTTGGAAACAACCGAATATCCGAGAAGAAGGAAACGCAGATGATGGACAAATGTTTGGATGCCCAGACTACTTTCATTCCACATACAATAATTTAATCATCACACTAGTAGGAGGTTTGGTGCCAAGGAATGACGATGAGGTTGAGCTTTTCCCTGTTGTTGACATACCTTGGAACTATTTTAGGCTGGACAAAATCCCATACAAAGGTCATCAGCTAACTATTGTTTTTGATTTAAGGGAGGATGGCAAGCGATATAAAGGCTGCCCAAAAGGGTATAGCCTATTCATAGACGGAAAGCTGGTAGCCACCAAACCAAAGCTTGAACGAATGACAGCGAAGCTGCCAGGCCGATAAAATGGTTCACTAGCCGCTTTCAACCAATTTGACACCGATTGTTACCAAAATTGAGCCAGATTTATAAAAATCCTTTCAGAAGGCTGATATCTTATCCCTTTATTTTGCCAATTTCAAATGGATTAAATACTGCTAGCTTTTCCATCCAAGCTGCAGCACATATGGGTTTTTCTAGGTTTGCGAAAATACCACTATCTACAACATACTTAGCTGCTTCAAGAGGAGTTTCTGCAAAAAAGGGATAATCTTTATCTTCTACCTTATTCATCTCATAAGTGCAAATTATTCGACAAGAATTAGGCTTCAGGTTAAAATGAGCAGTCTCCACCTTATCCGGACGAACAATCCCAATGTAGCCCACTGAATCTTTCACAATCCCGGCAATTCGAGGTGTGTTCAGCTCATCCCTTTCGTAACCCATCTCAGCAAGCACGTCACTCAACGCTGTCTCTGGTTCGACTCCACCCTCAAGTTTCTCCCAAATTGGGTCAGTGTGCGAACCATTTGAGACTACAACTCCATTCTTCGATACGCGTATGCAGTTGTAAGCTATATAAGGGTTTTTTTTCAAATCCTCGGAATCTAATGGCTGGATAGCAACACCTATATCGGTAATTCTAGCAACTCGGTTTGGAAACGAACGTGATGAAACCCTATATGCAACAAATGGCTTACTAGTCATCCCTACAGCGACTATTCGCCCAACATACATTTTGAAAACCTCCGCAATTCAATTCATGTAGTATTCACGGCATAACAGGCTGTAGAATAATACCAAACTGAACATTCCTTTTACAAGTTTCGCCTTTGATGTTCGAGTAAGTCTGCAGCAGCAATAATGGCAGCTTCCATACTAACGGGATTCGCCCTGCCCTGCCAAGCGATGTCAAACGCCGTTCCATGGTCAACGGATGTGCGAAGGACAGGCAATCCTAGTGTTGCTGAAACTGTTCGATAGAAATCGCGCGTTTTTGCAGCTATGTGACCTTGGTCATGGTATAGCGAAACCACGCAGTCATACCTGCCCTCAAGAGCTTGGTGAAATACAGAATCCGCTCCCACAGGTCCCTGCACATTTATGCCCTTTGCCTGTGCTTTTTTGACAGCAGGGATTAGAATTTTCTCTTCCTCATTGCCAAATTGCCCACCATCGCTTGCATGCGGATTAAGCGCGGCTACTCCAATTCGTGGCGACTCGAAACCCAATTCTCTCATCGCATTGTTCACTAGTTGTAGCATGTTGAGCAGACGTTCCTCTGTTATATAGTCAATTGCTTCTCTTAGCGAAAGATGGCGAGAAAGGAAGAAAATCTTCATATTCTCAGTTATAAACATTGTGAGTGGGTTTGGTGCATCCAGATAGTCGGCAAGCATTTCGGTGTGTCCAATGCCTTCAACGCCGGCAGCCCTCAGCGATTCTTTGCTAATTGGGGCGGTTACAATAGCATCTATCTTTTGCCACAATGCCAATTCACATGCATACCTTATGTATGCATCGGCGGCACGACCTCCAATTGCTTGGACCTTTCCTGGTTCGATTTCTTGGATGCCTTCGACAACGACATCCAAAACTTCAATCATTCCTGGAATCCCTTGGGCACTTCGAGGATCACTGATGGCTAATAACGGTGTTCGAATACCTAAGATATCAGCCACTCGCTTGAGCACAGAAAGGCTGCCTATCACGACGGGAACCAAACGCTTATAAATATCTCGGCGTTGTAGGGCAACAAGTACGATTTCTGGGCCAATCCCAGCTGGATCGCCCATAGTTATTCCAATTACCGGTCGTGTTGACATTTTAACTCTCCAAGTACTTGGTTAAACCAATTTAACTCAAAAATGTTGCATCTCGACTTTCTTCCAAATTAGTATTAACTTGTCTGAAGTATGCAAAAACGTCGGTTAAGCAGAAGTCAAATTCGCATAAAAGCCCGTGTCGTTTTTCTCACGCCTTGCACTGCACATAGAAACTAGGTTATTCAAATAAAAATTGCTTCTTCCGATTCGCTCAGCTACTTTACCTCTTGTTTTTTTATATAACTATACCAGCTAGACTCACAACTTCAAAGTCTGTATAATCAAAAAACAACGATGGCCAATTGCCATGTGGAGGTCAGCATAACCCATATGTCCCCAAAGGAACGAGTTCTAGCTGCTGTAAATCACATTCAGCCAGACCGCCCACCAATTCAAATATACGTCACGCCGGAAATCCACCAGCAGCTTATGGAATATTTTGCCCCGTCAAATTACATTGAGGTTTTTGAAGTTGATTTTCGCTATGTTTCCCCGATTGAACTCAAAGCTCCACGAAAACCCGAACAGGGGAGTTCAATCGACTACTATGACATCTGGGGTGTTGGTTACAAGAACGTTCCCAATAATGCAGGTGGCGTATATAGCGAGGCATGCGATCTCGCTTTGGCACGATTAAAGACAATCGATGATGTTCAATCATATCCATGGCCGAACCCTAACGACTACGACTACTCATCCATCCCCAAACAAATTGAGCGAGTGAAAGACTACGCTATTTGCTTAGGTAATGCAGGCATTCCCGATATTATTAATGGAGTTGGCCGTGGCCGTGGAATGGAACAGGTGCTTATAGATATTATTACAAAAGATGAAGTTGGAATCGCTATTATCGACAAACGCGTAGACTTTTATTATGAATGGTGTCGCAGAGGGTTGGAAGCAGGCGGAGGAAAAATAGACATCCTATGCATCGGGGAAGACTTGGGCACACAAAAAGGACCAACCATGAGCCCCGCAATCTTCGATAGCTTCTTCCGGCCTCGGATACAAAAGTTCATTGACTTAGCCCATGAGTTCGGAGCAAAAGCAATGCTCCACTCATGCGGCTCAACCCGCTTGCTCCAACACAAGTTTATTGAAATGAAACTTGATATACTGGACGCAGTCCAGCCGGAACCCGTAGGAATGAATCCGGAAGAATTAAAGAAGGAGTTCGGCGACCGTTTGACGTATTGCGGTATGATAAGCACCCAACAAACGCTACCCCATGGTACAATTGAGGAATGTCGGGCGGAAGCAAGACATCGTATTGATGTCATAGGAAAAAATGGCGGCTATATATTCGCACCGGCACACTGCATCCAGCCGGACACGCCACTCGAGAATATACTTGCAATATATGAAGAAGCAACAGGCAAAAAGTTTATGTAGTTTTTAGATCAACGCCAACAGCAGAAATGATAGAAAGGACAAACTGCAGTGAAGCCTATTACCATCTCAGAAACCGAATACCGCGACAAAGTATACGCATGCTGGCTCGGGAAGAACATTGGAGGCACGCTTGGTGCACCATATGAGGGCCGAAAGGAAGCACATAACCTCACCTACTATGACCCACTTCCCTCCGGGTCAGCAGCAAATGACGATCTCGACCTTCAACTTGTTTGGTTAAAAATGCTACAGGAGCGTGGCATCAACCCGCGCCTCCAGGATTTCGCTGATTATTGGATGAAGCACCTCTATCCATATCCTTGGGATGAATATGGATTCTGCCAGCGCAACTTGCAAAGGGGGCTTAGGCCTCCAATTAGCGGATGCTTCGAAAATGATTTCATTGACCAGATGGGCTCACCAATCCGAAGCGAGATATGGGCATGCATTGCCCCAGGAGACCCGCAACTTGCCGCCATTATGGCATGGAAGGATGCAGTTCTCGACCATGCGGGCGGCGAGGGCGTCTGGGGGGAGATGTTTTGGGCGGCCGTCGAAAGCGCTGCGTTTGTCATCAACGACCCTCTCAAACTTATCCAAATTGGACTCAGCATGATTCCAATTTGGTCTCATATTAGCCGCGCCGTTAATTCGGCTGTTTGGTGTTACCATAACAATATCCCCTGGGAACAAGCCCGAGAAAAAATATTGAATCGCTTCGGACACAACCATCCATGCCATGCCCCTCAAAACCACGGCTTCACGATAATTGGTTGGCTTTATGGCAAAGATTATGGCGACAAATTGTGCAAAGCTGTTAACTGCGGCTACGATACTGATTGTACTGGCGCTACCCTTGGCTCCGTCCTTGGAATCCTTGGCGGTACGAAGAATATACCCAAGGAATGGTCGGATCCCGTAAGAGAAGGAATCGTTCTCCACAAGTTTACACAGAAACTGGATGCTCCGAAGACAATCGCCGAACTGACAGAGCAAACAGTAGAAATCGGGAAGAAGGTGCTTTCTCAACGCTCCAAAATCAGCATGGTTGGCGAAAGCACTAAAGTTCCGCCCAATATCCTTCACATTTATTCAATAAATGAAAAAGCGCGCACGCTTTGGAAGCGAGATATGGAATCTGCTACAATTCCAATCTCAAAAGACATGGAGGTAACACTCCATTACCACGGCGATCCCGTGATTAAGCCTGGCGTTCCAAAGGTCTTAAGCATCACGGTTGAGCGCAACGAAGAACCCATACCAGCCAACGCCATGCTTGAATTCCCCTCGGACTGGCATGTTAAGCCAATCGAATCATCAGAACTTGAGATGGCATACGAAGTCTTTGCTGACAACCCAGTGGATTCGAACACAATCAAGGCAAAGGTCGAGATTGGCGCCGATAAGTTCGAGTCGAACTTTATCATCCTTGGGCCAAACACCGGTAAAGATTGGCAGCCAGCCGCTGGTGTACCGCACTGCCCCAAGTGTGGCGCACGGATTGAGGCTTGCCTTTGCCCTAAATAAGTATCAAGTCTAACGAAAAACATCGGAGGTTAACTTATGAATAAAAGACTGTCAACTGCTATTGTTGCAATGCTGGCGCTCGCTCTCCTAATGCCGGGATGCGGCAAATATGGGAAGGAGAAGTTTGCCCGCAAGGTTATTGACGCCACTTATGCCGGGTCTTTCGACCCACTCCGCCCCAAGATGACCGATATGATGAAGGAGACAATGTCGGATTACTCCGTCAGCCAGGTGGGCAAAGACCTGGAACAGCGTTATGGCAAAGTCAAAAGTTTAAAGCTAACTGCAACGGAAAAACTCAACGAAGGCACTGAAGATGAGTTCGAGCACGAAACATGGGATGTCAAAGCCGAACGCGGTAGTTTCGACATGAAGCTCATTATTGACAAGAAGGGAAGACTTGCAGGAGTCTGGTTCGTTCCAAAATAGCGGTTACTTTGTTATATAAAAAGAGGAATTGGTGTTATGTGCAAGAGGAAAGTATTTGCGCTTGTCCTCGCGCTTGTGGTTGCCGCCATCTTCTCCGGTTGTTCCAAGATGGAGAACAACCCCAAGTTCGTCCGCAAAATTATATCGTGCGTATACGACGGCTCACTGCGCCCGATATCCAAACACTTGAGGGCGGACCTTGAAAACGTGCTTACGGACAGCCAGGTTGCCTATATCGGAAAAATTCTTCGCGAGAAGTATGGTAAACCACAGCGGGTGCTGAAGGGCAAAACCACCACCTATGAAGGGGAAACCGTCACAACCTACGTTGTCGAAGCCCAGAAGGGTTCTTACCGAATGGTAATAACGATAGACAATCGGAACATGATAGCTGGGCTTTATTTCCCCGAAGCTGAAGAATAAACTATTCTTCACCAAAGCTTCTCAAATATAATAAGAAGCCTCCCGCACGCCAATCTACCGCGCATAGTCGTCTTGAATCCGCAAGATGTCGTCTTCGTCCGACGGATTGCTTGGGTCCACGTGCTCCCAAATCTCCGCCACCCTGCCCCAAGAATCCAACGCGCCCGCTAGGCGGTGCATCTCCCCGCATTCAATATGTATCGTCTCGCCTGCATATAATACGTCATAGGCGAGATGTTCTTGGTCAGGCCCGTGTATAACCAACACCGGCCCATCAAGAACCCGCCACAGCTCCGAACGGCGGTTGTGAAGCTGTAGCGAAAGTCTCTGCCCAGGGGCAACGAGCAACACCTTCGGGTCACGCCGCCCAGTCCTCGAGCCCGTGTCCACTCCCCGCCAATAAGCTTCGAAGAAAGGCTCGAGAGACTCTTCCGAGAACCGAAGAAAACCTCCCCAGGGCCTGTCAAAATCTTTGTCAACTATTTCCAACCCGAATCCCTTCGCTTCCGCCAGGATTCGCCTGAACATAATGTCTGCATGCTCTCTGCCTGCAAGTTTCATATGCTATCGTTCCTCATACGTCTTTAGAATTTCCGATACCAGCCGCACTCTTTCAATGTCGCAGACCGGCGACGGCTCGTCGGAGATGCCCAGTATTAGGTTCGGCCTGAACTTTTCGATAATCTCCCGCGTAACCTTCTCGAGGTCCTCCACGCGTTCATGTGGAAGAAACCATGTCATCGGTATGCCATCGAGCAGAATCATATCCCCAAGCGCTTCCTTCATTTCGTCAATTGTAATATCTCCTTGCGGCATCGGTGTCAATGCTTCAATCCCGTCTAATCCCGTGTCCTTGGCATATGGCAACAAGAGCTTAATGTGTCCATCCCAGTGGGCATGCGTGTATTTGCCCTTCGACCGCAGGTACTTCGCTCTGCGCTGATATTCCGGCTCGACGTAGCGCTTGTAGAGATTCGGCGGCAGGAAGTGATGGTCAATGTTGTCGCCAAAGTTGATAATCGGGATTGGGCTTTCGGCAACCACTTCAAGCATCTGCTTATCCGTCTCGTTAATTACTTGAATCAGATGCTCAACCATTCGCCTGTCATCGTTTAGCGCAAATATCGTGTTCTCCACTCCCATTATCTCAATGTAGAGGCGCTGGATGTTGATGCGGGGAATGAAAATCATCGGTGCGGCACGCTCGCCAATTAGCTTGTCATTTCGCTCGAACTCTTCATAATCAAACCACCACGTCCGCCCGCGGAGGATGTACTCCATCACTCGCGCATCCTCCGGCTTCTCCACCGGGAACTTTTCAGTGTGATGAGCAAGCGCCGTGCGTCGAGAGCGCATCTCAATACTGCCAACGGGAGTCGTCCATCTGCTTACGGTAATGCCGCCGTATTCTTCGACTTTGTACTTCACGCTCGGGTCTTCCTTGACCTTAAGGCATCCGTTGAAGAAGGGATAACTGCGGATGGAACAGCCAAGATCGTCGTATACATCGAGGAGCGACATCCCTCGATAGCGCGCGGGCAAAGTTCCCGCGTTTAAATTCGTCCAATACCAATGCTCTATCCTCGGTTGGTAGACTATGTTGTCTACCGGCTTGCGGGCGAAGATTGCAAGTGTTCTCTCCCGAAATGTCATGCCGCTCACGCCTCCGTGAATCATTCTCCCGTCGCTATTTGTTCCAATCTCCCGAAATTATCTTGCCTCCGCTAATCTCTTGCATGGCGTCAATTACAGCGTCTATCTCTTCTTCCGCAGTAAAGTAGCTTAGACTAAACCTAACAGTGCCCACGGGAAACGTGTTCGCAGTCTTGTGCGCCGCCGGAGAACAGTGGAGACCCGCCCTGGTGAGGATTCCATACCTGTCCTCAAGGAGATAAGCAAATACCGACGGGTCGAAGCCGCCGATGTTTGCCGATACAATGGATATGCGGTTCTCGCTATCTTTTGGGCCATACACCCTAACATACGGGATAGCCTTTAGCCCTTTGATTAGCTTTTCTGTCAATGCTTTCTCATGCTTGCGGATTTTTTCGATGCCTTCAGCCAAAACAAACTCCACGCCTGCACCAAGGCCCGCTAGCCCAGGACCGTTCAGCGTCCCGCTTTCACCGACGTCAGGAAGGAAATTAGGCTGGATCTCACTGTCTGAACGGCTTCCGGTCCCGCCACAAACAAGTGGCTTAAACTGTGAACCTTTGACCGTCCGCGATACTACAAGTCCGCCAGTCCCTTGAGGACCGTACAGCGATTTATGACCGGTGAAAGCGAGGAGATCAACGCAGTCCCGCTCAATATCAACGTCAATCACGCCCAATGTCTGCGCGGCATCGACAAGGAAAAGGATTTCCTTCTCGCGGCAAAGACGTCCTATCTCACCAATCGGCTGAACGCTCCCAAGAACATTCGACCCGTGGCAGATGGCAACCATGTCTGTGTTCGGCTGAATTGCCTCTGCAATCGCATCAACCGAAATATAGCCCTCGCGACTGCAGTCTACAACGGTTACTTCAACGCCCGTGGATTCTAGCTGTCGGAGCGGCCGCATAACCGAATTGTGCTCAACACTGCTTGTGATTACGTGCCTCCCAGGCTTGAGGAGCCCCTGAAGGGCTATGTTGATTGCGGTAGTCGCATTTGCCGTGAGGATGATGCGCAGAGGGTCCTCCAAGCCAACTAAGCGAGCGATGCTTTCTCTAGTTCGGTAGATGATGCGCGCCGCTTCCGTCGACATGCGATGACCCGACCGCGCAGGGTTGCCACCAACTTCCGTGAGATATCTAACAACAGCGTCGACCACCTGAGGCGGCTTGGGGAATGAAGTTGCGGCGTTGTCAAGATATATCAATTCAACGCTCCTCTTTTCAAATGTTGTAATCCTTTACAACACTTAGATACAGGGATTTTTGCACATGATATCCCGCAATGTCAAGTGATTGCTGATTTTTTCAAGGTTTTTTGCCGCTTTTTTAATTGAATTCGATATTTTTCAGCCCTTTTTGGCCGCTTTTCTATCTCCATTGCAGGCCCGATTTTCAGCTTTCACCGCTAGCTAATTATTTTGGGGCCATCGTACAAAAGTTTTGTACAGTCGTGCAACATTTTTGTACTTCGGTACAACATTTTTGTACTGCGGTACAAAACTTTTGCACCAAGTGATAATTCCTTTGGTCGGGCTTCTCTTTTTGTTAGAAAAGGGTAAAATGACGAGAGAAAAGCCTTCCACAAAGTTTGACCATATTCTGCAAAAGAGCGCCGCCTTGCGAACTTTCTCCAAGCTTATGCTTTAATGTGCCGCAGTGCGCCAAATGGAAGGCGCGGTACCGCGCACTTACTTTGGATACCCCGTTTCCTTTTTAAGCCGCTCGAGGCGCGACTTCATTTCGGCAAGGATGTGTTTGTATTTTGGGTCATCCACCAAGTTGCGGAGTTCCTGCGGGTCATCTTTCAAGTTGTAAAGCTCAGACTTGTCGTTTATTTCGGGGTATTCGATGTATTTCCAGCAGTCAGTGCGAACGCCGATTATAGTGGGTGTGCGAGGGAAGCCCTTCTCTTGGAAGTATTCGTAAAGCCAGTCGCTACGCCAGTTCGACTTGCGTCCTTTCAGCAAAGGGACAATAGAAAGCCCTTGGTTGCCGGGGAGCATTGGAACGCCAGCCAAATCGAGAAACGTTGGCGCAAGGTCTATATTTAGCACCATTCCATCAACTAGCGTGCCGGGCTTAATAAGCTTCGGATACCGCATTAGGAAGGGAATGCGTATTGATTCTTCGTACATCGCGCGCTTGTCGAGGCGCCCGTGCTCGCCTTGGAAGTAGCCGTTGTCGCTTGCGAAGACGACAACGGTGTCGTCCAGCTTGTTAATTGCCTCAAGTGTTTTGAGTATCCGACCGACGCTGTCGTCCACAGCCATTATAGTGCGGTTGTAATCGCGGATGAAAAGTTCGTAGCCTTCTTTGCTTTTGAGCGCGCCCTTCGCATCGTGGCCCGGCTCCATGCCAAGCTTCACCCACTCGGGTTTGCCTTCGAGGGTGTCATTCATGCTCGAGGGCTTTGTTATGCGCACATTTTCATACAGTTTGGAATGCCTTACAGCGGGCTGGAAAGGACCGTGGACGGCTTTATGACAAAGGTACAAGCAGAAAGGATTTTTGTTGGTCTTCGACAGCCAATCCACCGCAAACTCTGTAAGGATATCGGTCATGTAGCCATCGACTTTCTTAGCTTCGCCATTGATGTTCAGCGTTGGGTTGTAGTAGACGCCCTGCCCTTTAAAGCTAATCCAATGATTGAAGCCGGGCCTAGGCCTTTCTTGACCGTCCATGTGCCACTTGCCGATGAAAGCCGTATCGTAGCCGACTTTTTGGAGTGCCTGCGGCATTGTTGGGATTTCGTCGCTAAAAGGAGTTCCATTATTAATAACTCCGTGCGAGTGGGCATAACGGCCGGTAAGGAAGCAACCGCGGCTTGGGGAGCAGAGTGCGATTGTTACGAAGGCGTTTCTGAAGCGTGCGCCTTCTTTTGCGAGGCGGTCTATATTTGGCGTAAAAAGGAACGGGTGCCCAGCACAGCTCATCGCATCGTAGCGCTGGTCGTCTGTGAGGATGAAGACGAAATTGGGCTTTTTATCGGCGGCGAAAGCTCTGTGAATATTGATGAACGGCAGGCTTGCAACGGCGGCGCTTGCGCTTGCTAAAAATTCCCTTCTTCCGATTTTCTTGTTGTCTGGCAAGATAATTATCCTCCCACATTTGGCACTTTTGTTTGGTAAACTTTTATCCGAAAAGAAAGGTTTTTCCTGCAACTTCGTGGACTTTCGAAATCGGGCGAATGTGCCGATTCTTTTTTAGGAGGAATATTCAAATAATTGGATAAAAATACTAAAAATGCTGTATAATAAGCGGTAGAGGTTAGACCATCTTGTCCTAGAGTTGGGCAAGCGAAGAAATCTCCGACGACGACGTCGGAAATATTCCAATGGAGGAATGATCCAATGAAGGAAGGCATTTGCACATCTTGTGTAAAGCGCAACGTTTGCACATTCACGACCAACTCCGAAAGCATTATTGAATGCGACGAATATGAGGGGGAGGTCAACGGCAACGGCAAGAAGATCCCCAAAGATTACATCCCCTACCTAATCTTTGAGACAAACAACGAAGGGCTCTGCGATACTTGCGGATTTAGGGAAAAGTGCACCTATAAGGAGAGCCACTCGGCAGTAGTTCAGTGCGAGGATTTCTGTTAGAGTAAGCCTCTGAATTAAGAAGGACAATTTGCGAACGGGGCAATCGGCACCCTTCAACTTTTTGCGTGTTGGGTGACTTTCGTTATTGAGATAGACGAGCGCCGCCTAGGCTTTCACGCGTTTTTTCAGCGACCTGCCAATCTCATAGGCACGTTCGAGGACGGTCGGCTTCTGCAAGACGGCGCCTTTTGGTCCGACTCCATCCACGACCAATCGCTCGATGAGGCTGATGCCGAGGTAGTCGAAGCTCATCTCAAACATTCTAAGGAGAGGGTCGGCGGCTTGGGGACCTTCCTCTTCGTATGCGACGACGAGGATAGCCTCTTTACCTTTGATAATAGGCCGTCCTTCGGGGTGGTTAAACACAACAAGGCGGTCAATGAATGTCTTCATAATTGCGGTGGGCGCATACCAATAAACCGGCGTGGCGAGCAAAAGGAAGTCGGAGGCGGCAATTATTTCATATAAGCGAGTCATATCGTCATCAAACGCACAAGGGCGTCCCTTCCGCCAGCATTTCCCGCAAGCGACGCATGGTTTAATTTTGAGCCTTCGGAGGGCGACGACGTCGGTTTCGACGCCGGCTTCCTCAGCGCCGTCTAGGATGCGGGAGGCGAGGATATCCGTATTGCCCCCAGGTCTTGGACTTCCGAGAAAAGCGGTGATTTTCATTGCATGCTTTCCAACAAGCTCCTTTGCAATTTTATCTGCGAACGCCAGACGACATTATAAGACCATCCGCAAATTATGCAAATGGATATCATCCTGCATCCGAAAGCTAATCCTGCTAAATTAATTGGAAGACACGCGACAGCTTAGGCAGAGCAACTGCAAGCTGTTCGGCAATGGTGCTTATCTTGGCGGGAACGGCGGCTCGGGCGTCCACATTCCTGGAACAACTTGGTCAGTTGCATATACTTCGAAGCCGAGATAGTTGCCGAAAGCCTCCCAAAGGACATCCTCGACCTTTCCTCTTGTAAACCCGACGTGATGCGGGAAATGGCGCACGAGGATGTCTCGATAAAGCTTCGTTAGGTTGTTAATTCTTGCCCACCCATACGCACCGAATGTTTTAGCATTGCTTGCTTCGATGTTGGCAGGGACAATCACTGCCTTGTGGTTGCCATCTGCGTCCTGGGTTGCGCGAAGTAGCGTCACGGGCCCTTCTTTGACTTCGAACTCGACAGCACCCCAAGAGTTATCCTTGCCAATGGTGTGGGAGATTATTTCCTGGATGCCAAGCTTTAGGCGGGTTTTTGCGAAACTTCCGGGGAAGACACCGCAATGCCAGAGGTTAACCAAGTTAGGGTCTTCGTTGTGAAGGTTATTCCAATCAGCAAGTCCCGCAGGGCTACCAGAAGCAAGGAGAAGCGCATGCATCGAAAGGGTCCCGAGTATGTCCGATTCGCAGGCACAAGGGATTCCTTCCTCCCCGAGGCGGCCCATTGTTGCGCATGCACACATGCTCAGATTATCCTGGAAACTCGTCCAGCACTGAATTGCCAATCCATTCAAGTCCTTCTCTTCGACGAACTTCCGCAGGAAAAGCTCGAAGCGAGCCATTTTATTGACGACGCCTTCGGGTGCATCTGACGTGTCGCAGTATCCGCGTATGTTGTCTTCAATTCTCTTGACGTCCTCGGAGGCGGGGTCCATATTCGAGACGGCACGAATCGCTTCAGAAAGGTCTAGCGTAACTGTAGTGACTCCTAGACGCTGGAGAGCTTTCTCGCTAACGCGGCAAGTCCAGAATGCATCGGGGCGGGCCCCTATTTGACCGTATCTAGCATTCCTAATACCATTCACCACCCGGCAAAGTGCCATGAAGCGTTGGAGTTCGTCTTGGAAAGAATCTTCTCTTGGGAAGCAAATAGGCACACGAGCGACGGTATACTTCACACCTAGCTGTCTTAGGGCTTCTCCAATCGAAATAAGCCCGCAGAAAGAATCTCTCCTATCCGTGCTAGGCTTTAACACCTCTTCTTCCTGACAGCCGAATATTAGTATTGGCACGTTCAACGCCGCTGTTTTGATTGTAAAAGCCACTGCTTGTTCGTCGCCAAAATTGACTGCGGCGACAATAATGCCTTGGACACTTTCCTCCCTGAAGAGGCGTCCCGTCTTCAGCGCCTCCTCGTAGGTTTCAACGCATCCAAGCTTTGTCATATCTTCGCTTGGAACCACAACCTCAATGCCAGCCTTTTCCATGGCCGCGATAGTTTCTTTGCGCATTTGGGCAGCAAGGATGTCGCTGAAAAAACCTCTGTTGGCGGGTATTAAGCCGATTTTCATCGCCTACTAATCCTCCTGTTTGGCACTCTGAAGTAGGAAAGAAAACTCAACAATTTGGTTTATACACGCTACTTCGGCGTATGGACTCTTTTTTCCTTCTGTTATTATGCGCCCCAAAAGCTGTATGTCGGTATTTTGAAAATAATCCCATAAATGCTCCAGAATGAACCGACAACGCACTGTCCTAGTATTAGCCCGAGGAAAAATGGGATTGCCCACCGATATGTTTTTAAGCCGCCGAAGCGGAGAATCAGCGACTTTAACAACCAAGCAATGAATAACGGAAGCCAGACAAGGTTCATCGACCAACTTCCCGAAATTGCGTAGCCGATAGGATGAAATGGAAACCCGACCGACCGAATGCGAATTAGGTTTAGAAGCATGCAGAAAGTGAAACCTATCACGATTGCCCAAGTAGCCAGAAGGTTTGGCGGCTGAGGTGAACTAATCCAGGCGTTTAGGCGGGTGTACATCTCGGTGCTGAACCATATGCCGGAGTTAAATTTCGCCGCTGTTCCTTTAATATAGGCGTGGTGGAGAAATGCCCAGAACGCCGAAAAGGTTCCAAGAAAGCACGCTGCGCTCATTGCCCAGAAGTAGAAGCGCCGACTTGATTTGGTCGGGTCAGAAACCTTCAGCCCTTCCATTAGCACTGGCATCGGGTGGCTTCGGTAAGCGCGGTTGAACCAGAAGAAATAACTCAAGGCGGTCAGCGAGCGCCCATCAATGTTTTCCGTGCCAACCACCCTTGTAATGATATGGTCAGGTCCGGAGAAATGGAGGTCGTGCACTGGCGGCCCAAGTTCGGCGCGGATGCGTGTTACGGCAACCGACAAGGCAAGGTAAATCAACATCCCGGCGAAAGCCAACCAGGGCTTCAAACCCAGCAGAACAAAGAATCCAACAAGCATGAAAGTCCCCACAACCGCTCCAATCCCTGCCACACGATAGTCAATGGCTTCGTTGCTACAATCAACTGCAGAAGGCCGACCAAGGATTTTCTTGATAATTTCTCTAAGTTGTCGTCTCCCCGTATAAAGAAGGAAAGCCACGATAGCCATATAGCCGCCGAAGCACTGTTCGGTTATGAACGGGAAGTTAGGAGTGACGTCCCAAGCCATAGCGTTTGACACAACTAGCTGCATCTTCCAGAAAACATAGAAGAACCAGCACGAGAAAAGAAGGTCCACGGGGAGCAGGAAACCCAGACCAATTGCAAAGGGATAAAACGAATACGGAGTCCAGCCAACTGCACTCCACGGTTTTGCAGTAAGATATGGCCGCAAATCAGTATGTTTGACGACAATCTCAGGGATTGCGGGATAGAGGTAATGAAGCCCGTTAATGAAATCAATTCCTCCGGCTAGTATGAAACCCGCCCACATCAGCTTATTTCGATAAAGCTTTCCCTCGACATCGCTCATTTCGATTGGCAGATAAACAATCGGGAACGACAGTTTTTCTCTGTCTTGCCATTGCGCTCTAACCAATGTATTGATGCACATGAAAACAAAAAGTAGCACGAAGATGAAGCCTGCCCAAATCAGCACGGGTGATATCCAAGGCTCAAGATTGCTCCACCTATAAAGCGATGAAGCGCCATTATAGTAGCCTTTCAGCGCATCCATGTCGTCAACAAGAACAAACTTTGGCAGATATCCGCCAAAGTTGCTCATCCATCTGTTGCTTGCATTGGCAAAAAAGTAAGGATGGCCCATCATCATTATGAGCACAGGAATGGAATCGTGGCCTGCAAGCGCACTTCCTATAGCAACCATTGTGTAAACTAAGAGCAACTCGGTTTGGGTTAGCGCAACCTTAGGAGCAAATTGGTGGATAAAATGATTTAGCAACCAAACGATTAGCAATATGAAGATGACGTTAGCAAAAAGCGATATACTCGTTGGAAATGGCCCGGGTAAAACCTTTTCCATTAAGATGACCCAGTAGCTATTGATAGGAATTATCAACAGCCCAAGAATCACTGCACGAAATCTTAATACGCGGGCATGTGCGAGCTTTTCGGGCCTACCAGGCCGAGCAACCTCTGACTGCTTTTCGAGGGATGTTTTTTCCATGTCTACAAGATAGGATTATACTTTGGAAGCATTAATCCTCTTGAGAGAAAAAACAATTTGAAAGGAGGCATCAATGTATAGAGGGAAAAATTGCAAAGAAAACAATTACCAGATATCTTTTACGTTCGGTCTTCCGGCGGCTTTCGCACGGACATAGCTTAAATAAGTATCAACTGCATGCCACTCAAATCCATCACTAACTACAGGTCGTAGGATATCCGCTTTTTCAAGATCCCTGAGAGCACATTCCCATTGCTTAAGGCGCGCGAAGAGCACTCCGCGTTCTAAATAAAGCCTATAGTTTTTCGGATTGTGCCGAATTCCCTCGTTAATGAAGGCCTTTGCGCGGTCATATTCCTTTGTGCGATAAAACCAATAAGTGCCAACACACCATGCTTCTACGTAGTGAGGATTGAGGCGGACAGCAACAACGAACCAGGGAAGAATCTCTTTCTCATCTGCGCCAACGACATGCCTTTCGCTGCTTGGTATGGCGGTCTCCTGAAGTAACTTAATATATCTCATTAATGGGAGACTTAAATTTTCTGGTTTATTACCCTTCTTATGGTGTAAGTTTTCATTCTCCTCATGTGATTCATTGCCGCGCACACCGGAATGGAAATAAACATCAGCCTGCTTATATGCTGCTTGCGCCGCAACCTCCGACGCCCCGCCAAGTAGCTGTGTTAGAACATCTTCAGGCTGCGGATTTGCAGAATGAACTATGGGGTTAAGAATAGCAGCAAGAAGAACCACGGAAAAAAGAAAAGAAATTACGACCGCAATGGACTTCACCATTAAAGCCACCTTCGCCGAAAAATTAGCGAACATACAGCTATCAAGCCAATTGCGTAGACTATCCCGTAAATTGCAATATAAAGAAATATCCAAAACGGAAGGGGTCCCCATCCATGAACAAACCGCTGGGTTACATTAAAAAATTCGAAATGCGGCATCAAAAGATATAAACACCACGCTATATACTGCCATATACTGGATACTCCCAGGATCATATCCGACAGCGATTTTGCGCCATATCTCATGACGCATAAGATTATGAAAGAAAATGTTACCGCACCTGCAGTTGTTGAGAAAGAGGAAAAGAAAACAGCCAGCGAGCACAACATAAATAATGCCACCAGCTGAAGAGCAAATGCCTGCCACAGCATCGGATCAACTAATGCTTCTCCACCTTTTACGCAGAGCATAGTAGCTAGGACAAGAAACAATCCTGTCAGACAAATGCCAGCAGCTCCAGCCGCTCCAATTGTCCTTCCAAGTACATATTGCCACCTAGGTAAAGGCCTAGCGAGTATTACATAAACTGTTTTGCTTTCTAAATCCTGAGGGATTTGGCGAGCTGCAAGAGGAACAGCCAGAGCAAAGGATGAAAGCCATACGACTTGCATTATTACATCTTTTGCAAACCTGCCCGCGCTTGATTCACCAATATTGATTAGATGAAGCCAAATAGCAAGTCCAATGATTAAAACAAGAACGACATAAAATTCCTTGCGGCGCAAAGTCTCAATAATAGAAAGGTATGCAACTGCTAGGCAGCCCATGGCAATTCCTCCCCAAGTAACCGCACGAACGCCTGCTCCAAATTAGTCTCATTTCCGACGAGCTCTGCAATCGGTCCTTGAAATACTAGGCTTCCTTCATTCATTAGCAAAATCCTATCGGCTACCATCTCAATCTCCCCAAGCTCATGGGAGGAGAATAAAATTGTTTTTCCTTCTGACCTTAGACTTGAAAGCATCGTGCGCATTCTCATTCGAGCAATCGGGTCCAAGCCCGACATGGGCTCGTCTAAAATAAGTATCTCAGGGTCATGTAGAAGCGCCTGGGTAAAGCCAGCCTGCTGAAGCATGCCCTTTGAGAAACCCAAAAGTTTCGTTTTTAGATAAGGGGTCATTCCCGTCCGTTCAGCCGCAAACTTAACACACTTTTCTCGTTGTCCTCTAGGAACCCCAGACAATGCGGCACAAATACGAAGAAATTCGCAAAGCTTCAAATATTTTGGATAGTAAGATACCTCCGGCATGTACCCAACGCTCAATCTTGATTTTGGGTTGGAGCTTGAAATACCTGCTATGAAACATTCACCATGTGCCACGGGGATTAAATTAAGCAATGCTTTGATTGTAGAAGTTTTTCCTGCACCATTTGGGCCGATAAAACCAACTATTTCGCCACGGTGAACTTTGAAAGACAAATCCTTTACCGCTTGACGTTTTTTACCATGCCCTGCAGAGTAATCAATATTAAGACATCTTGCCTCAATTATCGGTGCCCCCACGATTCTTCAACTCCCAATCGTAGTTATCGGCATGACCTCGAAGATTCATTAGCCTTGTCTTAAGAAGATTCATTAGCCTTGTCTTAAATAGAAAAACAGTCTTGACCTCACTCAATAAACAGTCTATGATTGTAACAATAATACCGTTACTGCGCCAAAAACGATAAGGAGGGACTCATGATACGCACCACGTGCAATAAAATTCCGCATTATATCCTGCTCATCATAATAAACATCTCCCTTTTAGCTACATTCACCCCACTTCAAGCAGCAGCAGGAGAAATGCCTTCCAAGCTTGTTCGAGACGCAATAGAAAAGGCTGTTATGGCTGTCAAGCCCGCTTTAGTTCGGATTCACGTGGTGAGCGCCGAATACTACGAGGGGAAAGAATCTAAGAGCGAGAGTTTTGGCAGCGGCTTTATAATCTCAAAAGAGGGCTATGTCATAACCAACCATCATGTTGCTGGCGATGCAAAGCAGATAATCTGCACCCTTGCAAATAAAGAAGAAATTGATGCCGAGTTAGTTGGCACAGACCCAATGACTGATATTGCAGTCATCAAGCTCCTTCCACCAACAAAACGAGTGTTTCCAACTGCAAAATTCGGTGACTCTTCTAAAATAAAAGTTGGCGATTATGTTTTTGCAATGGGCAGTCCACTAGCCTTCTCTCAGTCAGTAACCATGGGGGTGGTAAGCAATACTGAACTTGTAATACCAGAAACTTGGGGCATGGATTTTAAACTTGACGGCGAAGATGTTGGGTCAATGGTGAGGTGGATAGGACATGACGCAGCAATCTACGGCGGCAACTCCGGCGGACCTCTTGTGAATTTGAATGGTGAAGTTATTGGAATAAATGAAATTCGAATTGGCCTCGGAGGCGCAATCCCCAGCAACCTGGCTAAGCAAGTAAGTGAACAGATAATAAAACATGGAAAGATAATTCGCAGCTGGATTGGCGTTTGCGTTCAGCCACTCTTAAAATCAACCAAAGTAAAGAACGGCGTATTAATCAGTGGCGTCATCTCCGGCTCTCCTGCCGAAAAGGCAGGCATCAAATCCGGCGACATCCTTCTCAAAATTGGCGGGCGCGACGTAAGCGTGAGGTTCAAAGAGGAACTCCCTCCATTCAACCAAATTATGGCAGCGCTTCCGATAGGAAAGCCTGTTAAAGCTGTAATATTACGTAATGGAAAACAAATCGTTGTATCTATTGTACCTGAAGAGCGAGAACCTGCGTTAGCCCGACCCCAGGAATTTAAACAATGGGGTATTTGTGCGAGCAATATAACTTTTCTCAAAGCCAAGGAATTAAAGCGCAACTCACGTAATGGTGTGCTTGTTAGAAGCGTCCGTCCGGGAGGGCCAGCTGGTACTGCCAAACCAAACCTAAAGGAAGACGATGTTATTATTGAAGTAGGCGGCAAACCAGTAAATAATATCAACGATTTGGCAAAATTAACAGAGGAAATAACAAAAGACAAAACCGAACCAACCCCTACCCTTGTTGCCTTCGAGCGCTCTTCCGAAAAGTTCCTTACGGTTGTAAAAGTAGGAATCAGAGAGTTAAAAGACCCTGGGCTCGAGCTAAGCAAAGCTTGGCTACCAGTGTCTACACAAGTTCTAACAAGGGACCTTGCAAAAGTGCTAGGCATTGAAGGTAAAATGGGAGTCAGGGTAACCAAAGTATACCCAAATGCAAAAATTGACCTCCGTGTTGGAGACATTATAACCAAAGTTGATGGCGAGCTAGTGCCTGCTTCACAACCCGAGGACGAAGAGGTACTATCTACAATGATTAGACAGTACCCAATAGGTTCCAAGGTAGAGCTCACTGTCCTACACAATAATGAAGAAATAAAGGTGCCGGTGGAGTTGCCTGCCTCGCCTAAACTGCCCCGTGAGATGAAAAAATATCAGGATATCAACTTCGACTTTATTGTTCGCGACATCGCATTTTTAGACCGAGTAGAAGAAGGTTGGCCAGAGAATCAAGAAGGTGTTATTGTCGAATCAGTCAGCGAAGGCGGTTGGGCGGCTTTAGGAAACCTTTTGATTGGCGACCTTATCTGCACAGTTGACAACCAGCAAGTGAAAAATGTCCA
Source organism: Armatimonadota bacterium (assembly GCA_023511795.1). Taxonomy (NCBI): domain Bacteria; kingdom Bacillati; phylum Armatimonadota; species Armatimonadota bacterium. The sequence continues at coordinate 44,580 of JAIMAU010000005.1, forward strand.
GGAATTCCAGAAAATAATGGCAAGGATAGCAAACGAAAAACGGAAAATGGTAGTTTTTCAGATTAAGCGTGGTATTCAAGAAATGTTCATAGAAATAAGGCCAACTTGGTCACGTGTACCATAAATTAAGGAGGATACGATGAAAACACTAAGATTTGGATTTGCGGTCGCGGTTTCACTTTTGTGTGTGCTATGTAGTTTGTTTTCTCCCGCACCCCTGGCCGCTGATGAAGCCGCTCAAGCAGGAAAGGATATCATCACTAAATATGGCGATGCCATTGTTACTCTGCAATTAGTCGTCAAGACCGAGATGTCAATGGAAGGCGAGGAAGCATCGAAAGAAGAGAACAAAGCTGAGGCCACAGGAGTCATAATTGACCCATCAGGTCTCACAGTTGCATCGCTCTCTGCAGTAGATCCATCTGAAATGATGAGCAAGATGATGAGCTCCAGCGAATATAATCTTAAGATTTCTAGCGAGGTCACCGATTTAAAAATTCGCCTTGCAGATGGCACAGAAATCCCTGCAAAAATTGCCCTGCGAGACAAGGACCTAGACCTTGCTTTTATTCGTCCGATACAAAAGCCGACAAAACCGCTAAATGTACTAGACCTTTCAAAACAAGCTAAACCAGCATTATTAGATCAAGCAATAATGCTATCAAGACTCGGAATGATTGCCAACCGAACGATTGCCGCTAGCGTTGAGCGCATCCAAGCAATTGTAGAAAAACCGCGTACATTCTATATCACAGGTATGTCTATAGGTGACCTAAACCTTGGTGGGCCAGTCTTCGCGCTCGATGGAAATGTAATTGGCTTGCTTATTATGCGAATTCTTCCAACGCGGGCTGGTGGGGAAATGTCCTTTTCCCTGTTTAGTATGAACTATATGCCAATAATGCCAATGATTCTCCCAGCATCCGACATTCTGGCCGCTGCAAAGCAAGTCCCAGAATCAGTGCAATAGGCATTCTTGTACATTTAAATCTAACGCGATATAATAAAGCGGTTACTCTTTTATTTAGGAGCGACAATGTTGAAAACGCCTAACCTTAAAGTAATAAGCACTTTAGCACTTGTTTGCTGTCTTTCAATGTTTTTCCTCGGTTCAACTCTTGCACTCCCATCATCCCCCAAGAAATCGGTGCTCGTTATATCAGTTACCAAAGGCTTCCGACACAGTTCCATACCTCTTGGAGAAGAACTGATAAGAAAGCTTGGAACTGAATCGGGCGAGTGGGACGTAGATCTCGTGCGCACAGACGAGGAAATGGCACAAAAAATGACGGCGAATGCTCTCAAAAAGTACGATGCCATAGTCTTCAATAATACAAGCGGCGACTTACCACTTCCCGATAAGCAGGGGCTCCTCGATTGGGTAAAAGCCGGCGGAGGCGTAGTCGGAATACATGCCGCAACCGACACATTCCGTGAACGCGGCGATTCTCCCGGCTGGGCCGGATTCCGAGAAATGATGGGAGGTCAATTTGTTTCCCATGGACCTCAATCAGAAGTAGAACTTCTTATCCAAGACCCCAAACACCCAGCTACAAAAGAACTGCCTCCGAAATTTAAAGTCAAAGAAGAAATTTACCTTTTAAAGGATTGGTCACGGGATAAAGTCCGCGTACTGATTGCATTGGACAAACATCCAAACTCAGGCGAACCAGGCGACTACCCAATTGCCTGGGTACACCAATATGGGAAAGGACGTGTTTTTTACACCTCACTTGGCCATCGAGAAGATTTAATGCAAACGGAGAATTACAAAAAGCACCTCCGTGGCGGCATTCGATGGGTTCTCGGCATTGCAAAAGGAGACGCAAAACCACTGCCCCCACCTGCACCCATTACTAAGCAAGAAAAGAAAGAAGGCTTCAGAGCGCTTCTAAACGCCAAAGACATTACAGGCTGGCATCCCAGGCACGAGGGTGCCACTCCATGGACAGTGCAAAACGGAATGTTGGTTATGGGGAAAGGTGGTTCAGACTTAATTACCAATGAAAAATTCCGTGATTTCATTATACGCTATGAGTACATGATTCCAAAAGGCGGTAACAGCGGCGTCTATCTGCGGGGGCGTTATGAAATACAAATTCTCGATGATTTCGATAAAAAAACCCCCGACATTCACGGCAACGGTGCTATTTACGGTCTAATTCCGCCGTCCCAATTCGCTAGCAAAGCCCCGGGGGAGTGGCAAACCGTCGAAGCCAAACTAATCGGCAATAAAGTAACCGTAATTCTAAACGGCGTAAAAATCATTGATAATCAGGAACTTAGCGCACCAACGGGAGGCGCATTGGATGATAAAGTAAATGAACCAGGGCCAATTATGCTTCAAGGAGATCATGGCCCGGTTGCATTTAGAAATATAAGAATCAAGGTGCTGAAGTAACTATGAGCAACGGAGCAATTGATAGGCGAGATTTCATCAAAGGTGCAGCAGCATCAATGGCACTTCTTTTTGCTGCAGAGGAACTTTTTGCAGCAGAAGGGGCAACTGAAACCGCGGTAGCAGGACCGCCAGTAAAGTTCGGAGTTGTCGGGATTGGCCAATGGGGAAGAGAAATTTTATCAACACTTTCTAAAATGCCCTCAGCACAAATAACGGCAATTTGCGATACCTACGAACCTTTCCTAAACAAAGGAAAGGAAATTGCACCAAATGCTGTAACTTTTACTGATTTCAAAAAAGTGTTGGAATCGCCCGATGTCGAAGCCGTTATTGTAGCAACTCCAACTCACCTGCATAAAGACATAGTAATTTCGGCTTTGCAAGCTGGCAAGCATGTCTACTGTGAGTCGCCACTTGCTTCAACCATAGAAGATGCAAAGGCCATTGCGATGGCTGCACAGGGAACGAAGCAGGTATTCTATGCTGGACAGCAAGGGCGGTCGAACCTTCTTTACAAGCATGTCGCCAACTTTGTAAAGGCCGGCGTTCTCGGAAATACTGCGATGGTCCATGCCCAGTGGCACAAAAAAGATAGCTGGCGGCGCATGGCTCCAACACCCGAACGCGAGGCAGAACTCAATTGGAGAATTTCCAATAAGACCTCTGCCGGCCTAGTTGCAGAAACAGGAATTCACAATTTAGATTTAGCAAATTGGTACCTCAACTCGCTACCCACCGCTGTAATCGGGTTTGGCTCAATAATAAACTGGAATGACGGACGTGATGTACCTGATACGGTACAGTGTATCTTTGAATACCCAAAGAACGTCCGCATGATATTCTCAGCCACACTAGCTAACTCATTCAGCAACGCGTATACACTGTTCCAGGGAAGCAATAGCAGCCTGATAATGCGCGAAAAACGAGCTTGGATGGTAAAAGAAGCGGACTCACCCTTGCTTGGATGGGAAGTATACGCCAAGAAAGAACAATGCTTCGACGAAACCGGCATTTGCATGGTCGCTGATTCGACAAAACTTCTTGAAGCAGGCAAAGAACCAAGCAAGGAAGGTTCGGTTGAACCAACCAAAGAAGCTTTATATTGCGCGCTAGAGAATTTTACCAGGAGCATCCGAGAAGGCTCCAAACCAGCCTGCGGAGCACTTGAAGGTTACCAGGCAGCGGTGGTAGCAATCAAAGCTAACGAGGCAATCCTATCTGGGACCAAAATTTCCTACCAGCCAGACTGGTTTGAGCTAAAATAAGTATAAGGAGTGCAATTCTATGTCTGAAAAGCAAAAAAAGAAAAGACTAAGCCGCAGAGAGTTTATCAAAGCTGCGGGCGTAACTGCCACCGGGGTTGTAGCGGGCTCAATTGTTCCCACGAATCTTCAGGCAGCTGAATCACTTCCATCCCCCAAGGTTCTGGGAGCAAATGACCGCATCAACGTGGGAATAATAGGCGTTGGCGGCATGGGACAAGGCCATCTCAATCACTTAAAAGGCATGCAGGAAGAGCAAAACATCCGAATAGTCGCCGTTTGCGATGTGTGGGACAAGCGCCTAGAAAACTCAAGAAATGCTCTCAATCTGCCTCGTTCCTATGCCTATAAAGATTATCGAAAACTTCTAGAGCGGAATGATATCGACTCTGTTGTAATCGCCACGCCAGACCACTGGCACGCACCAATTGCCATTGCCGCCATGGAATCTGGCAAACATGTATATATAGAAAAGCCCATGACCCACGACTTCGAAGAAGCGGTTGACATGTGGAAAACCGCTCAGCGTACAAAAAAGCTTGTGCAAGTGGGTTCGCAAGGCTGTGCTGATGCAAAATGGCATAAGGCAGGTGAATTGATAAAAGCCGGCCGAATTGGAAAGCCGATTTGGGCACAGGGTGGCTACTGCCGAAATAACCCCAATGGCGAGTGGAATTATAACATCGATCCTGATTTGACTCCGGAAACATGCGATTGGAATATGTGGCTTGGCAATGCGCCCAAGCGGCCCTTCAGCCCTGAACGCTACTTCCGATGGAGGAAATTCTGGGATTATGGCACAGGAATCATTGGTGATTTGTGGCCCCACCGCCTTCACCCGTTAATGATTGCACTAGCAATGACCGAAGAGTGGCCATCCAAAGTTACCTGCATCGGAAGCATACTCTGTAATACTGATGCAGGCCACGGTGAACCACGCGATGTTGCCGAAGCAACATTGTTGACTGTTGAGTTCCCTAGTGGAACAATGATCTTTCTCGCTGGTAGCACAGTAAACGAACGCGGCGTAGAAGACATGATACGTGGGCAAAAGGGAAATCTCTATTTCGGCGGCGGAAAAGTCCGAATAGAACCCGAGCGACCTTTTGCAGATGAGGTTGAAGCCAAAGATGAACCTTACGAGGGCCCTGGTGAGAGCCAAGTCGAAATGCACAAGAACTTGTTCGATGCAATTCGAAATGGCGCAAAACAATATTGTCCGATTGATTTAGGAATTAGAGTTCAAACCATTGTCTCAATGGCAGTAAAAGCATACCGCGAGAATAAGACTGTACGCTTTGATCCGAAAAAGATGCGAATGATAGCTTAAAAATATAAGTCTAACAACGGATGAGGGGAATTAATATTCCTCTCATCCGTTACACAATCCTCATTAATTGAGTTTACCTCATACATATTAGAAAACCCTATATGGTCCCAACATTGCCAGTTAAATTATCAATTCCTGCAATGGGGACACGCTTTGAACTAGTCCTCTACGGCGATAACCCATTACGGCTACGATCAGCAGCAGAGGAAGCCATTGCCGAAATTGAAAGACTTGACCAGCAGTTGAGTTTCTACCGTCCGGATAGCGACCTGTCATGGATTAACACGCATGGAGCAAAAGGACCCGTCAAGGTAGAACCACGCATGTTTCGGTTGCTTAAGCAAGCGCTTGAAATCAGCCGCCGCACAGCCTCTTCGTTTGACATTACAATCGCACCACTAATGAGAGCTTGGGGATTCGTTGGCGGCAAAGGTAAAACACCTGATTCAAGTGTTATTGAAACCGCAAGGTCTGCCACAGGAATTGACCATATCCACCTAGACCCTGAGCGATTCACCATTGCTTTTGACCATCCTGGAGTTGAACTTGACCTTGGAGCGATTGGTAAAGGTTATGCAATTGAACGAGCAGTTGAAATACTGCGAGAAAACGGCATTAAAAGCGCCCTTCTTCATGGCGGAACCAGTAGTATCTCTGCAATTGGTACTCAACCAGACGGAAAAAGGTGGAAAATAGCAGTAAATCATCCAATCATAAAAAATAAGCCGTTTGATATATTTGAAATTGAAGACAGTTCGCTGTCTGTATCCGCATCGCATGGGAAAGCCTTTACCGATGGCAAAATGCAATATTGTCATGTAATTGATCCTAGAAGTGGGCAGCCAACCCGCAAAGCCTTAATCGCCGCAGTTGCAGGTCCATCATCAACAATTTGTGATGCCCTCGCAACCGCTTTACTTGTCCTAGGCGCACCAGGCTTGGAATTACTTGCGGCCGAATTTCCCAACTATAGCGCAAAAGTTTTGGATAACGAACACAAAGTTTTTGAATAAGGACATGGATTGCAGATTTTTAACATTAATAATATTTGCGATTATGTTACTTTCATGCAATGCTGAGGCAAAGCTCAATCCTTTTGCCAAAAGCATCCAAATTGACCCAAACTTCAGCTATTATATGGACCGCAGTCCGGAGAGCATAGCATTGGAGATAAAAGCGAACGGATTCAGTGCCGTCCGTCTAATAGTTACCAATGACAACAACGTCAATCCCAAATTGATTGAAGAGTTCCATAAAGCAGGCATTGCGGTTTGGTATGAAACATGGGGCAATGGAACATATGCATTTGCTTCGCTACCGCCAGGCTCAGAAAAATGGCAGATGAAGCTAAAATCAAAAAAGGCAAATGAAGCAGCAGCTGGGTTTGTATACCTTTGCATGAATAATCCTGAATACCGCAAATGGAAAAAAGAACAAGTCGTCAAGACACTCAAGCACATTCCATTCGATGGCTTTGAAATCGCCGAAACATTCTGGCCTGCGGTTAATGGACCAGAAAGTGACTACTATGGCTGTTTATGCGACCATTGTAAAGCCGCCTTCCTTAAAATGTATCCAGAGGAGAAGTCAATTCCCGACTTCTTTGATAAAAAAAGCCCGAATTATTACAAAACCAACTCTAACCTTTATAAGAAATGGGTGAGCTTCCGTTGCCAGAGCATAGCATCATTCCAAGATTTCATTATAAACAGCCCAGGCGGAGTAAGGAATACTCGACCGAACATCAAGGTTGCTGCTTGGGGAATTGCAGATGATATTCCAAATCCCGTTGAAACGCTCAGGGAGTGGGAAGGGTCGGATGGACCGCTTATTGTAACGACCGTAAGGCCGGACATCTATGTTATCCAAACCGATTGGCCAGATTGGTCAAACCCGAACTTGCCTGCTGATTATCCATTAAAATACAAACCCTTCGTTGATGCCGTTCGCAAGGTTTCAGGTGTTCCGATTATTATGCAAACAGACGTTGGCTCAAAAGAGATGTGCCGACGTGGCTATGAATGGATGCATAAATGTGAAGCATCAGCAAAAGAAGCAGGAATGCTAGGTATCACCGCATATGAATATCACCTTAATCTTGATATTTATAAACTAGAACCCCGCCCTCTTTATGCAATTGGCAAGAAAAACCTAATTACAATAGTCTTCAATAAGCGGCTTGATCCTAAAAAGGCATCTTGTATTGAGAACTTTGTGGTCACTCCATGCAAAATCAACGATATAGAAGTAGACGGCAACATTGTTCATTTAAAGGTAAAAGGTAAGCCTAATGTTGTTGCCGTGCGCAACCTTGCTGACGATTATTCAAAAAGGTTTTTCAAAAATTACCCTGCTGTTGCCATGTCTGCCGAGGTAAAAATACCTGTGAAGTGGCAAGAGAAATAATAGCAATTTCCTTCTAATGAACATTTGCCCTTTTAAGTCCTGTACTTTCTAAGCAACCCAAGCAAGTCCGAAAGATGAGCAGTTGCTAGGCAGACGCAAGTGTCGGCAGCGCCATAATATACACGAATTTCATCACCAAACCGCGTGTGTCCACAAGCAAAAACCACATTTGGCACAGCACCGCTTACCTCATAGTGTTCGTGGGGACCAAGAACCCAAAAAGGAAGTCTTGCAATCATTTTTCTGGGGTCTTCTAAATCAAGTAACGCCATTCCCATGCGATAGGTTGGTCCAGCGGCGAACTCTTTTACTCCATGATATAATACAAGCCAACCTTCAGGTGTCTCAATTGGCACAGTGTTTGTGCCAACCTTACTTCCATCCCACATTGGCCCACCGCGTTCCATAAGAACACACCAAGGTCGGCCCCAATGTATAAGGTCAGTCGATTCGGTCAGCCAAATATGTTGAATTTGCCCTGCCTCTGGCCGGTGGAGCATCCAATATTTGCCGTTAATTTTTCGTGGAAACACCGCTGCATCCTTATTGCTCGGTGCCAGCGCCAAACCAATACGTTCAATGCTCTTAAAATCCTTTGTGGTTGCAAGCGCTACGCCTGCGCCAAAAGGAGAATAGGCGGTATAGGCAATTACGTACTGCCCTAGGTCATCCAAATAGGTTATTCGTGGATCTTCACAGCCATACTCTTCATATGGAGAAGCATTTTGCGAAGGAGATAACAGCGGGTCAGGCTCAATTCGCCAGTCAGTTATTCCATCAATACTTCTGGCTACAGTCAGGTGTGATTTACCTTCCAAATCCTCTACTCTTAGGAGCAAAACTGTTTCATTTCCGACTAAAACCACTCCAGGGTTGTAAACCGCCTGGCAGAGATATGGCATATCACGAAAAGTTATTATAGGGTTGTGCTTCGAACGCCTGAAAACCTCATTTATTAATTTCACTTTGCACCCAGTGCCCCCTTTACAATTTATTGGACGCTAAGCGTTAATACTGCAAGCATCGATTCATCGTGTGTTTCCTAGGTTAGCAAATTTCTATTAATATATTCCCAAGAAAATTAGGAAATTACGCACTAAGCGTCGAATACTTTACTAAATGCATTTCAAACTCGGCATTTGCTGAGCACTTTGTATAGGAGGAATATACCTTGAAACGTTTTTGTACACCTTGCATCACTCTCATTCTGCTTTTGTGCTTCATATCAGTTAACCATGCTGGGTCAAAATGCACTGCCGACCCATCAGGATGGAAGTATTTATTCGATGGTAAAACATTAAAAGGGTGGAAAGCAACTGGCGATCCAAAAGGTTGGACCGTGGAGAATGGTACAATTGTTAATCTTGCAAAGGGTGGCGGCTATCTCGCTTCTGAGAAGACCTATGGCAATTTTCAACTTGAACTAGAGTTCAAGCTTGAAAAAGGAGTAAACAGCGGCGTCTTTTTCCGCTGGGCAAACTTGAGTGATCCAGTTCAAACGGGGATAGAAATTCAGCTTCTAGATTCTTATGGTGTACAAAATCCGAGCAAGCATGACTGTGGGGCAATCTATGACTGTTTAGAACCAAAAAAGAACGCTTGCAAGCCAGCTGGTGAATGGAACAACTTACTACTCACCTGCAAGAACAACATGATTCTCGTGGACCTAAATGGGGAACGAATCATTGTCATGAACCTCGACAAGTGGACAACTCCACATAAAAACCCTGATGGTACAAAGAACAAGTTCAATACCGCTTACAAAGATATGCCCCGTTCCGGACATATTGGTTTTCAGGACCATGGCGGTAAAATCTGGTTCAGAAACATACGCATCCGCGAGCTTTAGGGGCTCTGGAACATAAACTTTTGGTCAAAAAAGACAGCCGGCTGTTTGTAAGCCGGCTGTCCCTGCTTCACACTATTCGCCGGCTATTATTTTGTCCATGCGAATGGCAACATCTTTTAGATATGCGGCATCGCCTCCCGGAAGCTCCGCCGTCAAATAACCTTTATAACCTACCTCGTCGAGCGCCTTGCGTACTTCAATCCAATCGACGCTTCCTTCACGCAGGTTTTTCCACTCACGAGTATCCTTTTTAAAATCCTTTACATGAACCCTGTAAATTCGTTTTCCAAGCGTGCGGATCCAATCTTGCGGCCATCCAAATGCCACAACGTTTCCGACATCGAAGTACGCTCGAACAAATGGACTATCAAGCTCATCTACATACCGTGCGAATTCCATTGGGCTTAGCAGGAAGTTATTCCATACGTTTTCAATCGCAATTGTAACATTCAAATCCTTTGCCGTCGGGATAATGCGCCTGATATTTTTCTGAGATCGGTGATATGCATCTTCATATCGCGTATGTTCGTTGACCACTGCTGGAACAAGCAGGAGGCAAGCCGCACCCATTTCCTTCGCTCCTTTGAGCCCTTCTTTGGCCGCTTGGACTGCTTCGTCCTGCGTTTTCTCATCCGCAGCGGATAGTGGCTTTCCCCAGCCACCGTAGATTACCGAGTGAATTTCTATGCCTGCTTTCTCTGCCGCTAAACGCATAGCTTCGGTTTCTTTTGGATCTGTCAAAGGCGGTGCTTCGACGCCGTCAAATCCACAATCTCTTGCAAGCTTCATGCGGTCTTCGGTGCTTAGATTTCCTGGCAGCATGCCGAAAACCAACGCCTTTTTAAGCTCGGATTTTGACACTGAACTTTCCTCCTTGGCAAATGTTTCCGATGTTATTAAGCTTGGTGACAAGCCAGCCGCCAACGCAATTTTCGCTGCCCGCCCCAAGAACTCACGTCTTTTCATAACATTTTTCCTCTAGAATTCGGAGTGATGGAAATTTTTAAATAACCTATTTTGTTTCTTTACCCCAATCCTGCTACACTTTGGGAAAAACCCAGGGCTTTCGGTAGATTGGCGTTACAAGTTCGTTGGCTTCCTTGTCGCCAATGATTTCGCCCTTTTTTGCATCCCAACGAACCTTGCGCCCTACTTTCATTGAAATATGCGCAATGTCGATGGCAATAGCTATTGGCAAATGGTAATCGAAATTGCATGACGGTTGCTGTCGGGTTTTAATTGCATCCAAGAACTCCCTGTCATGCCCTGGCGACGAAGGTATCGTTGGAGGCGGAGGAGTGAATTCTTCGCCCTCCTTCATCTTTTGCTTTTCAACAACCACTTTGTGGCTGCCATAATCACCTAGCAAGGTAGCATCAGTCCCATGGAAAATTACGCCTAGTCTTCGCCCTCCATCTGGTGGACCGCCAAAGTCGAAGTTATAGCTATTTCCACACATGTTTATCCACGACATAGTGAAGCCAGGAAATTCCCAAACTGCATCTACTGTGTCGGGGATGTCGCTAATGTCGTCAGCCACGAATCTTCCACCAGTAGCATTTGCAGACAGGGGCTGTCCTGGATCCATTGCCCAAAAAGCAAGGTCGAGAATATGGGGACCTAGCTCGCTTAGCCAGCTTGCCACATAGTCTTTAAAATACCTGTGAAACTTAAATCGTGCTTCATTATATGGCACTTTTGGCGCAGGTCCAAGCCACGCATCCCAATCCAATCCTAGAGGCGGTTCGGAATCTGGTGTCTTACCTATGCCCCCAGGATACTCGTTCATAGTACAAATCACGCGAACAGCCATCACCTTACCAAGCTTACCTGATTGAACTATTTCGACACAGCGGCGGAAGTTGTCCAAGGAGTGAATTTGTGTCCCCACTTGCGTTACACGCTTATTATCCCGCGCTGCCTTTGCCATCGCAATTGCTTCGGCAGGATAGCGCGAAATTGGTTTTTCGCAGTAGACATCCTTCCCAGCTTGGCAAGCATAAATGGACATTAGAGGATGCCAATGAGGCGGTGTTGTTATAACAACTGCATCGATGTCCTTCTGCTCCAACACCTCGCGGAAGTCTTTGAATGCCTTTGCCTTGCCTTCGGTCTTTTCAACAGCCGCATTCCGGCGTTCCTCGCTTACGTCGCAGACGGCCCCAATTTCCACGTCTTCGTATTTCATGAACCCGTTCATGACGCCCATTCCGCGACCACCAAGCCCAATACAACCAAGAACGATTTTCTCGTTTGCTGAAACCACTTTTCTTACCTCCTGTGCTGCAGCGTGGCTAACAGACAGACCCATGCCCGCTGTTAATGCCATCGCCGAAGATGACTTAAGAAAATCACGCCTACTCAATTTGTGAGCCTTTCTCGCTTCCATTTATGAAGCCTCCAAACTTTTTCTATTGCCTATGTTCGTCATTGGCTGTTGACCGTCCTTGCAAATTTCAAGACTGGTTCTAAATCCGAACTTATATAATGGCAACAGAAAAATACGATTCCTTTAACACCTCTTTTTCGACAAAGTTCAATCTGGTGTCTAACATAATCCTTTTCTTGAGGAACCGCTTTTTGGTCCTTAAATGTATAAATCGACAGCCCAGGAATGACCTTCTCGTGCCACTTCGGGAGCTTTTCCCACTCATCAAAAGCCCTAGCCAGCTCCTCATGGCCAACATACGCCATTGGAATCACATAATCAATAAAGCCCTCTTTAATCCAACGTTGCCAATCTTGGAGAACCCCATCCGCGCTTGCCTTTTTATAGAACACAGCCGCAGTTACTTTGATATTAGGGCGAATCCGCTTTGCAGACTGGTAGACATCCTTTACAAGATCGCTGATGCGGTCCATTCTCCACTGTTTCCACGAGGCCGTTTGTTTCTGCAATAGCTTCTGCTCGCTTAATTCCTTATCAACAGGCATTGCAGGGTCATCTACGGTGGGCGTGATGACTTGCTCATCAGCAAAGAAGCTTGCCGGACGATCAACACCGAGAACAACCATAAGGTCGTGCATATTCACCGCTGGCCCATCTATCCAAATTACATTCATTCCTTCTTCGACAAGCTTTCTCAATTTAGCTGCGTCTTGCTGCGACCAAACGTAAATATTCGACACGACAAGGATTTCGTCAGCGGAGGGCTCATCTTTCCCAAATTCTGCAGTTGTAGCTTTGAATCCAATGCGTTCCAGCCATGCTTCAGCAGCATTTTTAAAAGCCGAACCATAGCGCTTCGTATTTGCCTCAGAAATGAGAATTCGGATTCGCTTGGAATCAGCGCCGAATCCTCTGAGCTTTGCGCGCAGAAAATTGTCTAAAACGAGAAATCTAGAGTATTCGGCGTGCCAATTAAACAATAATACACTCCCTTTTCCTAAACGGTTGTCGACAATTGCAGGAATGCCATTATCAAATACAGCGAGGACTCTGCCAGTAGTAGCAGCATGAACTGGGTTTGCACTCATAGTCAACCTTAAGGGAAATTTATCCCATGTGGGCAAATCAAGCCCGGTAGCCTTGCGGAACTCTTCAGCTGCTTCCCCGTAGCCCAATGACATATTCAGAAAGCGTATATAATCGAAATGTATTCCATCCAAATTAGGGTATTGCTTCACCGCCGAGAGCATTAAGTCCCGCTGGAAATCCCGAACTTCTTTTTTTGTGAAGTCAAACCAACCTGCCTTCTTGCCTTCGGCATCTTCCGCAAGCCAATCTTGATGCTTTGACGTGATAGCACCATTCTCGGCTTCTCCGTTCACAAACCAAGCGTGTACCTTAATCCCCCTCTTGTGAGCGGCTTCTATGCAGTACCCGAGGGGGTCGAAGTCGCCCACAACGGAGCTTGACATCGGACAAAGCGGCGTTTTGAACCAAGCTTGCTCATGATGGAAAACGAGAACAAAGATATTGTCTATCCCACAACGCTGTGCTTGGTCTAACGTCTTATCTGCAACTTCTTTGCTTATAACTCGCTCCGGGTGTACCCAAAGGCCATTAATTGCCATCGTGGAGCTCCTAAACAACCAAAGGCAAGCACACACCGCAATTAATCTAAAAGCCACCATTCGCATTTCTCATTTCCCTTGTGGTTAGATTTCTGCTTTCCTAATCGCTGTCTTTTACAAACAGCGGTCGAAGGAAATTGTAGCCAAGTTTCAATCCTTCAACTCTTCGCTCACCAGAAAAAACAGGGTCTTCATGTTCTATCGCCGCCCCACCGTTGTAGCCTACTTCCCTCAGCGCGGAGATGAAACCAGCCCAGTCTATCACACCAAATCCGGGAATCCTATACCTCCACCAACCGCGGCTGAAAAACCCCTTGCAACTCAAGACGTCTTCTTTTATTTCGGTGTCCTTCAAATGAACATGGTGAATCCTCGAACCAAAGGTCTTAACAGCACCGATGTAGTCAATAAACTGCCAAACCAGGTGGGAGGGGTCAAACTCTAAACCTAGAGCTGGAGAGTCAACTGCGTCGAACATCATTTCCCAAGCAGCTGGGTGAAAGCCAAAATTTTTCGACTTAGCCGGAAGATTTGAAACTGCTGGCCAATTTTCAAATGCGATTTTCACACCGTTATTTTCGGCGATTTTTGCAATCTCACCAAACGCCTCTCTAAAAATTGGAATGTTTTCCTCTAATGATTTCTCAGGATCTCCGGCGGACATTGCAGCAATAACAGGAACGCCCAATTCGGATGCAAATTCAATCACAATGCGGAAGTCGGATATTCGCTCTGCGGCTGGCTTGAAAGTAGCATCGTAAAACGACAACGCCGTTAACGCAATGTTGTACTTCGCTTGAAGCTCACTTGCCAACTTTGCGGCCTCCTTGCGCTTGTCCGTGGACTTCAAAACCTCCGCAGGCCAAGACTTTGCGTGAACCTCTAATCCATCATAGCCGATGGATGACGCCAGCCTAAATTCATCTTCATTGAAAATCGTTAGATATCCTAGCTTCATAAGCATCTCCTTACCTATTTCCCTCAGCCAAACCATTTGAAGTTAGGTATTCATAGCTTTTCTTAACGTCGAGCAACATGTCTCCATAGGATGCATCTAACTCAACAATAAGCCAATCAAGAACATTTGGATCTGCGGCGCCAATGATTGCTGGAAAATCAAGCTTGCCTGATCCTACCGCCGTGTGTACATGCTCACCTTCTTTCAACAAGCCATCCTTAATATGAAGCAACGGCATACGAGACTTATATTGTGAAATAATCTTTACAGGGTCAGCTTTTCCAAATGCACACCAATATACGTCAAGTTCGCTAAAAACTTCGGGAGCCTCCCCCATGATTATGTCAAATGCGTACTTGCCATTCAATGTTACAAACTCCCACCAATGATTGTGAATGCCAAAAGTCATGTCGTATGCCTTTACTAATTCGGCTGCTCTATTGAATTTGTCAATCGCCCGCTTGCACGCATCAATAGTTTCAAATTCAGCCGGTCCAAGCCCACTAATCACTCGTTTGTTGCCTAATGTAAGCTCGGTCTCGCAAATCTGGCTTACATTTTCTGAAGTTGGCAGTGGCGTATGGCTGCTGGAAACCTGGAGACCGAGGTCATCAATAACTTTCTTAATTTCCTTCGGGTCGTGCCCGTGGAGTCCAGCAAATTCGACACCCTTGTATCCGATGTCTGCGATTATTTTTAGGGTGCCAGGAAAATCTTGCTTTGCCATCTCGCGGACTGTGTACAGTTGAATCGAAATTGGTTTCGCCATAAGCTACTCCTTATTATCCAAAGTCTCCCCTTTTGGGATTAATTCACAACCATTGAGACGTTTCGACAATATCCAAGGAATACCTCCAAAACATAAAGCATATAATTTAATAAAAAACATGTTTTTTTAGTTGTTTAGCCGAATTCGCGAATACCCTGGCTACACAAGAAACAACACCTCAGAGCACAATCCTGACGACCTAGAAAGCTTTGACAAACCCCAGGAGTGATATTATCATAATCATGGTCTTGGAGGGCACCAATTGAAACTGCGATGGTACCATATTCTCGCGTTCGCACTGCTGGCGGCCTATTGCATAAGGCTGTTGTATGGCTTTGCACAAGAGACATCCAATCTCCAGTGGGACTTCAGGACTTACTATTACGCAGCTAAAGCTCACAAAGCTGGGCTCAATCCATACAGTTTAACCGATCTCTCGCGCATTGCCGGTACGTCAATTACGCTTCGCTACGTCTACCCACCCATTATCCTGTATTGTTTTCGTATTTTTGCACTGCTTCCCTACGCTGCAGCATATTGGGCGTGGCTGTTGCTCAAATCAATACTGCTATTTGCTCTTATTCGGCTCTGGATAAGGGTATTTTTAATTAAAGAAGCAGACCCGTTTTTCTATGTCTTCTGCGCAGTTGCTTTTACTGGCTGTTTGTTCCACGACATTATTGCAGGCAATATATCTATAGTAGAACAATTCCTTTTGTGGCAAGCTTTTGCGTTCTACCTGAAACGCAAAACAGGGCTGTTCTGCATTTTTCTGACATTAGCAAGCATTTTCAAATTGACCCCGATATTGTTCCTACTGCTTTTGTTGTTTAGAGACGACAGAAAAAGGTTCTTATATGCTGTAGTCTCGCTTTCCATATTCACAGCGGCAATCTTGCTACCAATTTTGCGCTATCCTGACCTTGGTCGAAGCTTCTTAAACACCATAACCCGCCTGGATGAGCGCGCTGAACAATACAATCCCTCAACACTGTCATTCGTAAGAGACGTATGCGACCTAGCGGAGAAACATATTGGCATCAAAATATCCTCTCTCACGGAAACTACTCTTTTCCTTGCCATTTGCATAGCCCTGCTTGCAGTATCATGGTGGGCATTTCGCAAGAATAGCCTGTTAATAAAAGCAGATGAGAGAATAGGTTTATTCCTTTGGTGTTTTGCTCTTGCGCTCGTGATGCCTCGGTTCAAACCATACTCTTACATCCTCTTACTTGCTCCAGCCTATTATTTGATAAAAAACACAAAACACATACATGTAAGCACTCTTCTCTTTCTAATTGCAGCATCACCGACGCCTGAAATTATGCTAGGGTTTGGTCTTTTCGGCATGATGGTGGCGTCCTACTTCCTATTGCTACTGGTATTCGGCCTCTGGGGGCTGTTTATTTATGAAATGACAGTCAGTTCACTAGAAATTAAGCAACAAGCTTCGCGACAAGCACGCATTGCACAGGTAGCACAACGTAAAGAAGTGAAAAATTAGATATCAGATGTTAATGGGATACGATTTTATTCACTTGAAGGCTATGACTTGCAAAAGATTTTAAAGCACCCGCCTACTTTGAAATAATAGTTCTATTGGTATTTTCTCATTATTTACTTAGATGCTTCGCGTTCAAGGTATTTTTTAAACCACTCCCTAGCAAGCCGGGCCACTTCCTCCAGCGCACCTGGTTCTTCAAAAAGATGGCTAGCACCGGGGATTATTACAAGCTCCTTTGGACCTGGAAGTAAATCATAAGCTTCGCGGTTCAAGGGAATTATAGGCCAATCTGCGCCGCCAACGATTAGAAGCGTAGGAGAAGTTACATTCACAAGATATTCCATGGCAAGGTCGGGACGTCCACCACGCGAGACTATCGCCTTGATAACATTTCCCAACTCCGCTGCCGCAATCAACGCCGCTGCCGCTCCAGTGCTTGCTCCAAAATAACCCAAGTTAAGAGAACGTGTTTCCGCGTCAAGCAATGCCCAATCGGTCGCAAACATCAGGCGCTCTGCAAGAAGTTCCACATCGAAAACTTTTTCTCTGTCCTCAGCCTCCCACTGCTCAAGCAAATCAAACAGCAAAGTCGCTATCCCTCCACGCCTTAGCTCATGTGCAACAAACTGGTTCCTAGGACTAAATCGCGAACTTCCACTGCCATGAGCGAAAATGACCAATCCAAAAGCATCTTTTGGTATAGCCAGGATTCCTTCCAACGTCGCTTGCGGAGTTTCTATCGTCACTTTTCTCTCAACTTCAGTTGCCATTTTATTCTCCTTGCCCTAAACAATTTTAAATGAATTTTCCTGCAATTTTTATTTGCGAAACATAGTCGGTCTACCTTGACACATACCTCTTGAATTATTAGTATACCAACATGGAGGATAAAATGGCAGGCTTTGAAAGAATTACCAAGTTAGAGGTTGGAATGCCTATTCTTGTCGGAGGCGACCGCATTGCATATGTATCAGCAGATTTGGCTGAAAAATATAAGCCAGGGGACCAGCTGATAATTCTGAGAGAAACGGGCGATATACTGCTTATCCCAAAGGAGATCCATGATTTGGTAACTTTAGCTGTTGACAAGGCGCTAGAAGCCTTCGAAGCTCTCAGGCTAGTTTCCGATGAACAAATAACCCAATTCTACACCAATTTTGCCGAGCGATTGGCAGATGATGCTACATGGGCAAAAATTGCTCAGGCAAATGAAGCTGACGTGGCACGTGCAAAGGAAAAGGGGCGCTCAACCACTCGACTTGTAGCAGACGAAAAGATGCGGCGAACTATGATTGCTGGTCTACAACAATGGCGTGATCTCCCCTCCGGGCGCGAAAAGGTGATACGAACCTATCAGCATGAAGGTTGGAAGCTTGATGAAGTCCAAAGCCCCTGTGGAGTTGTCGCCTTTGTGTTTGAAGGACGCCCAAACGTCCTTGCTGACGCAACCGGCGTACTAAGAACAGGAAATACTGCTGTGTTTCGCATCGGAAGCGATGCATTGGGTACAGCACAAGCAATGATGAAAACTGCTGTCAAGCCAGCTCTAATATCTTCTGGTTTACCTGAACACTCAGCCATCCTGCTTGAAAGCACAGAGCATTCAGCCGGGTGGGCGCTATTTGCAGATCCCAGATTGGCACTTGTAGTTGCTAGAGGTTCAGGCAGGGCAACTGAAGTTTTAGGAGCAATTGCGCGCCAGGCTGGGAATGTTGCAAGTCTTCATGGTACTGGCGGCGCATGGATTATAACTGATGAAACCGCAGACCCTGCAAAGTTCGAGCTGGCAGTTTATAACTCAATTGACAGAAAAGTATGCAATACTCTAAATGTTGTTTGCATACATCGCTCTCGGGCAGCCGACCTCATAGAAAGTATGTTAAATGCGCTCAAAAGACGAAGTGAGAAGCTAGGCCATGGATACCGAATCCACGTCGTCGAGAAAAGCGAGAATTTCATACCAAAAGAGTTGTTCGAGACGGAAACCGAAGTTCTTAGGGCAGATGGAATTCATCGCGAACCCATCGCCACCATCTTGCCCCAAAACAAACTAGGGTATGAATGGGAATGGGAGCAAACGCCCGAGGTAACTGTGACAATTATTTCAAACCTAGCGGAGGGCATTCAGCTTTTCAATGAGCAAAGCCCTCTTATGGTTGCCTCACTGATTAGCGAAGATCCAACTGCTCACGAACGCTTTTTTGCAGAAATCAATGCCCCATTCGTAGGGAACGGATTCACTAGGTGGGTTGACGGCCAATATGCTCTCAGACGACCAGAGTTGGGGATATCAAATTGGCAAAATGGCCGCCTACTAGCTCGCAGCGGCATATTAACTGGCGACGGAGTCTATACCATCCGTCTTCGAGCACATCAAACGGACGCCGATGTTCATAGGTAGAAAGAATAATTATTTTGTAAAGGACAGCGATTCAAATTATGCGAATTTTATTTTTGTTGCTCATATTAGCAACAGCTAGCCCTTGCTTACCAGCTCCAGTTGCTACGTGGATTCCCAACCAACCGGCAGGACTTAACGTCGTTTCGGTGCCAGACGGCCAGTGGGAAGCTTGCGTAGTAACCAATCGAGATGCAATTCGATTAAAGAAGGGCACCCAACCAAAAAGCAACTATTTGTACTTTAAGCTTTCCCCAGACTTAAGGGCAAAATTTGGCTTCGACGCTTGGCTGATTGTTGAATTCTTCGACAATGCACTATCGCATGTAGGAGTTCAATACAATTCTAGCCAGGCGTATACCAATGCTAAAGGTTTCCTTCTTACAGCTACTGGTGAATGGCAAAAAGCTATGATATATCTGCCAAATGTGAAGTTTGCTGGTCTCCAAAACGGCGGCGCAGACTTTAGGCTTTCGCATTCCGGAAGTTCGCTCACTGTCTCAAAAGTTGAAATATATGCTGAGAAACCATACGTACAAATACCGTCGGACAAGGAGCGTGTCATGAAAAACTTAAAGTTTAATCCCGCACCAAAAGGTATGTTTTACACTTTTGGCGTGAACGAAATCGATGAACCATCAGCGCTCTTTTATAGGTCGCTTGGTGTAACTAGCATCGAAAGTTATGTCACATGGGAGACGTGTGAGCGCGAAGCTGAAGGAAAATGGGATTGGTCCTACTGGGATAAGCAGGTCCAAGTGCTCAAGGACACAGGTTTAAAATGGGTACCATTTATAATTCTTGGGCCGGCATACTCAACGCCTGATTGGTTTAGAGCAAGCAAAGAACATTTCCCCTGCCGTTGTCTTGAACATGGAATTGATAGCAAAATTGAATCGCTTTGGAATCCAAATTTACCAAAGTGGATTGAGCGCTTCATTGCCGAGTTTGCAAAGCGATACCTCGACTCAAACATAATTGAATCCGTTCTGCTCGGTATCCAAGGTGACTTTGGCGAGGCAATTTACTCAGTAACTGGTGGCGGCTGGACCTTCAAAATTCCTGGAGAGTATCACAACCATGCAGGCTACTGGTGTGATGACCCCTATGCTCTCTCTGATTTCCAAAAGTTTGTTGAGAGAAAATATAAGACAATCCAATCGGTCAATAAAGCATGGGGTTGCTTATTTGATTCCTTCAATAAGGTTGATTTTCCCGGGAGAAAGGACGAACTAACAGCTTTCCAAGCGAAGGCTAAATCAGGCGACCCTAAAGCACGCCGCAGGTGGCTCGATTTTATTGAGTGGTACCGTGAGGCAATGACCCGATGGGCAGACTGGTGGATAAAAATAACAAGAAAGTATTTTCCTACAGCACCGATTTATTTATGCACCGGCGGCGATGCCGAACCTAGGCATGGTTCAAATTTCGCCGAACAATGCCGAATTGCCGCAAAATACGATGCCGGAGTGCGCATCACAAATGAAGCATCCGATTATGCCACCAATTTTGTGATTACACGATGGGTGGCTTCAGCGGCGAAGTATTATGGCGCGTACTATGGTTTCGAACCTGCTGGAGCCGAGGACGAGAAAGGTATAGTTGCTCGTATATACAACGCCACAGCTTCGGGTGCAAATCAACTTCACGACTACGCAGGTAACGTTACCCAATCGCAAGAGCGAATCGACACACAGCGCAAACATTTGAAATACCTTTTCCATGTCGAGGAACCAATTGTTCCAATCGCACTTTGGTATCCCAACGTCCACATGACCATTCATTGGGGCGAGGGCTATTTTGGTAAGGCAGCAACTTTTAGGGACTACACGGACTGGGATTATATAGATGAGACAATGCTTAGGAACAGAGCGCTAGAAAGGTACAAATTGCTTGTAATCCTCCATGGAAGGATTATCGAGACGGATGACGCTCGGCGAATTGCAGATTGGATAAAAAAGGGCGGCAAAGTATTAGTCATGGATATAGAAAAGTTTGAAAGCGTAGAAGGCACAAATGAACCTGAGCAAGTCTTGACACAGGCTGGAATTACCCGAGTGAATGGCTGGAATGAGTTAATTTCGGAGCTTCGCAAGGCATTGGCAAGCTTTGGCTATCCGGTTTACGACCTGAAAAAGGATGGAATTTTTGGCACTCAAATTAGCAATAATAGATTTCTTTTCCTAAATACTTCTAAAGCTCAAGCGCAAATTGAGATTGAAAATCTGGGGAAGAAATACAAGGCTTTCCTACCTGCTGAGACAATAACGGAGGTTGACCTTTAAAGCTATGAGATATGAATACATGAAGCCAGAAGATTATCGCCGTGCGAAAGAGACCGCTCCAATAGCATATCTACCTTGGGGAGCTCATGAATGGCATGGAGTGCATAATCCGCTTGGATTGGACACACTCAAGGCACATGCCCTTTGCTTGGAACTCTGTGCTGAGACAGGAGGCATAGTTTTCCCAGCAGTCTACTGTGGTTTTCAGACGATGAAGCCTTACGCTGGATTCGACTGCACGCTAGAGTTCAGCCGTGAATTGGTGCAGGAGCATGTTCGGCAATATTTAGCAGAACTCGCTGCTGAGAAATTCAAGGTCATCGTGATTGTTATGGGTCATTATGGTGGCGAACACCAAAAAGCAATTCAAGAAGTAGTTTCGGAATTTAACTCTAACCAACATTCAACAGTCGCGTGGGCTTTTCCAGACTATGAGCCCACGAAAAGCGAGGGATTTCCAGGCGACCACGCAGGAATTGGTGAAACTTCCTATATGATGTATTTCTACCCCCAGCTTGTTGACCTTTCAAAACTTCCAGAGCGAGAGTTAACCACAAGCGAAGATGGCATAATGGGAAACCCCCGACTTGCTTCCTCAAAACGTGGGCGTGACCAAACTAATATCTTTGTAAAGAATGCCGCTTTGAAGATTAAAGAACTACTCCAAAAGTCATTGTAATTAAAGTTCAACCTTCCAACGGCGGTGGCTTACATGGCAAATGTTCATAAGGATTTCCATGGTTGCTTCAGCTATGCACTCAAGTTCCTTTATGAGGAATTTGGATTTAGTGAAGTGGAGGAATATCTTCGCAGAATAGCACGCAACGTGTATGCACCACTTATCGAGTCACTTCGCAGTTTTGGGTTACCAGCCTTGAAGAAATACTTGGAAAACATAATGGCTTTAGAAGAAGCAGATTTTGATTTGCAATATAAAGATAGTAAATTGCTACTAATAGTTAAGAAGTGCCCCGCCCTTCACCATATGCGCGCACGCAGCTATGAAGTCTTTGAGCGATTCTGCGAATCTACACGAATCATAAACGAAGAAATTTGCCGACAGGCTGGGTACAAAGCAACCGTAAAATATGACCAGCTAAAGGGAACGTGTACGCAGTGCTTTCAAAAGGAAAAATGAAACATGATTTCTTGCACTGAATTTGTTATGGCTTACAGTGAACTATTTGCTTTCATCGAAGATCGTCATGGAAAAGAAACATTATTGCGCTTTTGGGAGCAATTATCTGATAAATTCTTATACAACCTTCGACAACTTGTAAGTGAGAAAGGCCTTGCCGGCATGTATGAGTATTGGACGCATACGTTAACCGAAGAGGGTGGCAAACATTCGCTAATTTTGACCAATGATGAATTCCGAATTGAAATGGAATGCTGTCCCTCGATCTCTATTCTACGCAATAATCAGCATCTAAAGCCCTACTATGATTACTGCGAACACTGCAAGGTACTTTACAAAAGAGTAATTGAACCATTTGGTTACCACTGCGAGTTGTTAATCCATGACAGCACCACTGGAAAATGCACACTCAGGGTGAGAAGGAAAACTTAAACTACCATGAGAAGACTGGCAACCTGCTTAATTTTCATCAGCCTGCTTTCTTCGGCATATGGGTCCATCGAGTGGCAGAATGGTCCGATGTTGCCCACTGCACGCGATAGACTTGGCTCAGGAGTGGTAGGCAATCTGTTCATAATTGCAGGAGGAGCATATTGGAAAAAGATGGAAAAATGGTACCACTCTGATACAATAGCTTACTCTTCAAAGACAGACAAATGGACTCGCCTGGCCTACCTTCCGAAAGCTGGTGCTTACGGAGCAAGCGCAGTTATGCAAGACAATCGTGGCAACGAACAGCTATTAATCGCAGGCGGCTCAAATGAAAGCGGCGCATACGCAAACTGCTTCCGACTGGTTAAAGAAAGAGGAAAATTTCAATGGAAGCAACTTCCCTCGCTGCCTAAACCGCTTGCCGGAGCCTCTGCCGCTGTTATTGAAAACAGGTTCTATGTGTTCGGTGGGGCATCGAGCATGAATGAAGAAGGAATCCGCACCGCTTGCCCTACTCTCCTCGAGCTCAGATTCGACAATCATATGGTCCCAGAAAATCGCTGGCGCGAAATTATACTTCCAAATGCACCATCACCGAGAATAGGAGCAGCAGTTGCATCGTGTGGGAAGCAACTCTTTGTTTTTGGAGGATATGGCGTGCAAGCAGACGGCAAGCTTGGCAATTTTAACGATGCGTATGTTCTGGATTTATCCAAACCAGGGATTCGCTTGTGGAAGCGAATAGCTAATTTGCCAATTCCAGTCAGATGGGCAAGCGCAGTTGCGCTCGACTCAGATAACATTGGAATCTTTGGAGGATATGGCGAATATTTTCTCGACAAATCCTTTATTTACAATATAGAAAAAGACACCTATCGCATTGATTCACCAATCCCCAAAGCAACAGCCATAATGGCATCAGGCATCAGTAGGGATGGAATAATTTTTCTGGCAGGCGGTGAAGACGAACCTAAGCATCGGACAGCATCGTTCTTTATTGGCCGATGGAAACCAGACTAACGAAAGCATATTGAGTAGAGGTCAGCATCCATAAGTTTAAATCTCAAGCGCACTGGCTTTCCTGCCAAGTGGGAAACATCCTTTTTACCGTTCCATGAAACTACTCGCATTATTTCATCGCCATAGATTGTTTGACAATCCTCCATAGCAAATCCCGGAATAGGCTTGCCATCCTTATCCTGTATTTCAACCTTGACTTCACCAATTGCTGAAGTTGAGTAATTTATCACTAGTTCCTTGCCGCTAAAAATGAGAGCTTTTGTAAGCATTTCACCACCATTTGCGTCGGCATGCAGCGAAACAAAACCGTCTTTGCGAATTGTTGTCCTCATCAAACCATTGGTAGCATGACGGTAGTGCTGTGAATAATAAATTGTCAGCTCACCTGATTTGAGCTCAAGAATTCCCCATGCCGCCATTACATTACGGTCCGTCCAATTCTCTTGGTCGAGCCCTGGACGCACGAACGCCTCCCGCCATCGCTTGAACTTCAACCCATCTCTGCTGCTAATAAAAACCCCATCTGAGATACCCATTATAGGATGAGATTCAACCGCTTTTCGATTTGGCACAAAACGCTTTGGGAAGCCAACATAAATATGTGGCGCATACGGATATGGCATGATTGCATTAGTGTAAAGATGCTCAGCAGGAGTCTCACCCCAATCCAGCCATTCTCCTGCGGTCCAATGAATAAAATCATCCGAGGTCGCGCGTTTGACATCGCGAACTTGATTTCGAAAATCCCTGTAGTAGCAAACATATTTCTTTAGATTGGCATCCCAGAAAGCAACGTTTTGAGAATCAAAAGCACCGTCGGTGATAATAGCATTGTCGCTAAGCTGCTTCCAACGATAGCCATCTTGAGATACAAATGCGTAGAGAACACTTCGTCCATCACCCGATCCCGGCGCAACCGCCTTGTATAGCTGGTCAGACTTCGCAGTGGGATTGGTATCTTTAAAAGGAACAAACGCATGGCTGCCTTTTGAAAACCAAACAATATTGTTGTCTTTCGACCCATTGAATTCATATATTCCAAGCTTGGGCCTTTCCCAATGTATTCCATCTGTGCTTTCGGCAACACAAGCTACCTCAGGGTGGCTATTCTCGCCATTCGAACCTCTGTAATACATTTTGTACTTGTCGCCGTCGCGGAAAATTGTCACGTAAGCGCTAGTATCTCCTTCCCATGGAGCATCGAATGTAAAAACAGCACCCTGTGGGATAGGATGATGTAACTCGAGTGAAACTCCCTTCATATGCTCGATTAAGTAATCATCGATAAAAAGCTCTAGTCGTGTTCCGATATTCAAAGCCTCTTCTCCTAGCGCTGCCTTTAGCATGAAAACAAGCATCATGCCAATACAAACTAATATTCTCATTTTTAACCTCTTTACCAAATTAAATCATGTAATCCAACCCACCTATGATCTCTAAAAGGTTTATTATGGATTCCTAGCCAAATATCGGCAAGATTACTTTCCGCTTTCAGAAGAGCTATGAGGGCATAAGATGTTGTGCGCATATTCATACACCTTCGCCCAAGTTTTTGTTCCTCCTTGCCTTCGTAAACTCCATAAAACGCGCCATCGAGGCGAGGATCCCCAGTATCAATCCACTGCATTTCAAGCAACTTTTTCAAACTAATATCGGCATGCTTGAGAAGCAGTTCGTCGCCGAGAATCTCGCCAATATCTCGAAATATCATCTCACTTACCGGCACTGCTGAAGGTATTTCGCCTTCAGCAAAACTCCCGTCACCTTCTTGAACTGATGCAAGCCAATGAGCAAATTTACGAGCCTTCTCAATAAAGGAGGAGTCTTCGAAAAACCTAGACGCAGCTATCATCATCGCCGCACCGAAATCATCATTGTAAGCATGTTGAGGTAGCTTCGTTTGGCCTGGCTGTGGCGACATTACCTTTCCTGTGAATGGGTCGATATCAAGATTAAGACTGCCATCATCCCGAATAAACTCGTCTCTATAGATGATTGCAATTGGAAGCAATCCCTTCTCGATATATCGTTGGTCACCTGAAAACCGAAAAATATCGTAAAAGAATAACCCAGTACCTGAATGGAAGGAACCACGAGAATAAAAGTTCTCAAGTTTTGGGTCCATGTAAATTGCATACAAAGGCCATCCTCTATACATTCCCCTATCGATTAGCCAATCAGCAAATAACCTAGCCCTATCCAGATAAAGCGCCTCACCAGTAGCCTCGTAGAGCCATGCTAACCCCCACGCGGCAGAAACAGCATCACGAGGTGCGAATTCGATAGATTGAGGCGTCAGTTCTCTGATTGCGCCAAAATATTGGTCTGAACGGTCCATTACCTGCAAAGACAATATATATCGCCCGGCAAGCTCAGCAGAACGGAGATATCTAGCATCGCCCGTCCTCTTCCAAAGCGCAAGAAGACCCATTAACATTGTTCCAGTCATCCAGTTGCCGGTAAGCACAAGCTCCTTCGTATCTGCATCATAGCTTCGAATTCCCCGACCACGGTTTGCGTCCTGTCGGTCAGTAATTTGATTTCGTACCATCCATTCTCCACACAAGATAGCCCGTTCAAGAAGCAACGATGACTCAATCATTTTCCCATCACTCATCGGCAAGACCTCTTTCACCAGGATACACGGCATATAGTTTCGTGCTCCGACTTCGAATCATGAGCCTGATTTTTCTACCAATTAGATGACTAATGTTGCTCTTTTTGCGCCAACTTAGAACCCAATCGGTATCATTTCCTTGGATTCGGTCTGAATCTTCTAGACCATATCCTTTAATTACAGAACCATTCTCATCAAGAAGAGCCGCATGTGCAACACCACTTGCAGATGTGTCAACATTAATCCTGAGCACTGGTGCTTCAAGCACAAAAGGCTTAGTAATTAACATTCCACCTGTATACGCACTATCGGCAGAAACGAAGCCATCCAATCGTTGTTCAACTCGATAAACCATTGGATCTCCAATTTGCGGAGGACGCTTAGCATTAACGGAAGGTTTTGGCTGAACATCGTCTGGTACTCTTCCCTCACCGTGACTGCGACGGCTTCCGATATAATACTGGCTAATGCGATATCCGTACGGAACCATACCGACAAGCATGTGCATCATTTTCGTACATGGGCCGTCAGGCAAATCAAGCCGGACGTAAGACCCCCGAAAATCACGTCGCCAGTTTATTCCATCCCTGCTTGCTGCAAATTGCAGGTCAAGATATCCATCATTTATGAAACCCTCTGGATACCATGGATGGTGGTAGTAAAGCGATGGAAAAACGAAATAGACATCTTTAAGATATTGAACAGCCGCTGCTTGGTAGATATCTGCTTCTTGAGGGTCGAGCTCATCGGGAAAGATTACTGACGGAAGCTCTTTGTTGACACGGCGCATATTTTCATGTCCAAGGCCTTCCCACTTCTTCGACATCGGCCAAGGGTCTGGCGCATTTTCGTCCCATGGAACGGGTGAGAGCAAGTCATCAGTCTCAATCCGAATAACAGTCCGACTTCCTGCCATCGGTGGTATTGGGCGGTCTCTATCCCATCCTCTGGAGTAAATTACATACTTCCCGATGCGTGTATCATAGAAAGAGGAATTGTGGTTGTCCAAAATAAAGGGAAGCAGATTTCCAGGATTGCGTTTGAATCTCAGGCCATCGGGTGAAGTCATTACATACATTCCGCCTTCTTCTTGGGCATGTCCCACAAGTTTGAATCTCTGTTCCTCTGGAGCACTTGGATCAACGAATATACACCCCTCATTCTGGCGGCAACCTTCAATGCTAACCAGATTGTTTGCCTTCGAACCTTTGTACTCCACCACGCCAAGCTCGGGTCGTTCCCAATTAATGCCATCTTTACTGACAACAAATGCCAGTGTTGTTTCTCCCTCATTAAGGCGCACATTGTAGTACAAGCGATATTCACTGCCAACGCGCACAATGCACATTGGACGGGTGCCCCCAAGCTCCCATTCCTTCTCAACTTGCAGACACGCACCACGCTTTTCGGGAGGATTCAAAACAAGACTTACGCCTTCGCACGACTCAATATCGCAATCATCAAAGAAGAGAAGACGCCTATCATTGAAAACCATACAACCATCCTTTCATTCTATAAGAAGCAGTGAACCAATTATTTGCCTTATGCTCCAGCAATTCTAGGCATACGTGTCGGCTCGCACTTAAGAGTAGCATCCATAAACTTCCTGAGAAGTTCAGCCTTCAAGCTGAGATAGGCGGGGTCATCCCAACTGTTGTAAATTTCACCTGGGTCCTCCTGCAAATCGAACAGCTCGCCATAATCATGATTCCGATATACGGTAATCTTATACCTTTCATCTACGTAGGTTCTTAAATGAACAAGCGTTGGCTCGTGGCGATTCTCCACAACAACATGCTCCCTAGCTGGTTTACCACCAAACCAGCATTCCAGCTGATTCACGCCCGTCATAAATCCGGGTATTTCAATGCCTGCAATAGCAAGAAATGTCGGCGCAAAATCAACGAGACTCTGGAGTGAAGAATTGACTGCATTTTGTGGCACATGACGCGGCCACCAAACAATCATTGGGATGCGAATCATATCTTCATAATGGAATGGGCCCTTCGCACGAAGCCCATGTTGACCCAGAAAATGGCCGTGGTCAGTTGTGAACACAACGATTGTATTATCGGCAATTCCAAGTCGATCGAGCGAATCAAATATTCTGCCGATTTCGCGGTCCATTAGGCTAATCATACCGTAGTATATGGCGATGTCTTTCTTCAGTTCCTGCTCATCGATAAGATGAGAATGAAAGCCGTGAGCACCAAACGTTTCACGATACATTGAGAAGTCTGGCTTAGGTTCCTGAGTTTTGCGAAAGTGCGGAGGATTTCTATCATGTTCGCCAGGAGTTAATTTGCCAGGCACCATATCCTCGGGGTCATACATCGATGCCCAAGGCTCTGGAACGAGATATGGTGGATGGGGATCTTGGAAACTACTCCATAGGAAAAACGGTT
Source organism: Armatimonadota bacterium (assembly GCA_023511795.1). NCBI lineage: Bacteria > Bacillati > Armatimonadota > Armatimonadota bacterium. The sequence continues at coordinate 73,371 of JAIMAU010000005.1, forward strand.
TGTCTTCTTTTATACATTTCTCCATGAATGCAATTGATCGCTCAGCAGTCCAGACGCTGTAGTGGTACTTTTCGGGAAGGTCCCAGTGGTGCTTTCGTTTCGGCGCATTCTCCGGCCACTTCCAAAAGTAGTCTTGCCAGTTTTTCAGACCTTTTTCCTCCATCCAGATAGCATAATGTTGGCCAACGTGCGATTCATCAGCATGATTTCTGGCTACTTCTACATGTTGAAAGCCATACCATGGTCCATGGAATTTCCTCCAAAATTCTAAATCACGAAGAATAGGTTGACATTCCAACGACTCACTTCCCGGCTTTGAGGCTAACGGCTGAAAATGTGCCTTGCCAATTAACCCCGTAGCGTACCCATTCTTTTGAAGAATATCACCCACTGTCGGCACATCTTCAGGCAGCTTGACTCCGATTGTCCATGCACCATGCTGCGAAGGATATACCCCGGTGATGATGCTCGCCCGTGTAGGAGTGCACACAGGGTTTGGGCAGTAAGCCCTTGTAAATCTCGTCCCTTCGTATGCTAACCTATTCAAATTTGGCGTTCTGATGCGTGGATTCGTTACCCCAAGAGTATCATAGTGCTGTTGATCGCTTGTAATAAGGAGAATATTGGGCGCTCTTTTGCTCATTTTGGCTCTTCCTCTTCGAGAAACTATTGCTAACAAACAGTTACTCGCAAAACTTGCAAGCTCCTTCTAAGAAAAATAACCGGCGTTGACAGTTTCCTCACATAGGTCTATGATTTATTAGGCTAGACAGCATTCTTGAGGCTGGCAATGAGCAAAAACTTTACGAAAATTTACAACTTTCATGGCAAAAAATACAGCACTTGCATTGACGAGGATTTCATCACAATACATCAGCATGGAAAAGGCAGGGATATGACTAACCAACAGCCATGCTGTACGGTCCTAAGTAACGGCACTTGGATGGTTTGCTGGACACAAGCGAGCTACGAGGCTGCAAAGGATGAAAGTGTCGTCGGCGCAGTTAGCTATGATTATGGTAAAACATGGAGCAATCCATTTTACATCGAAGAAGCAAAGGATGAACGAACAGCCTCATGGGGAATGCTTTTTTTGGTCCCCCATACCCAACGTGTTTACTGCTTTTACTGGTGGAATGAGAATGCATATTGGCTTAGGGATGCGGGCACAATATATTTTAGGTTCACTGAAGACGAAGGAAAAACATGGAGCGACCGATACCGAATTCAGTTACCTCGCCATGAGAAAAACGGCCTTGACATTCCTGGCGAAGAACAGCACGGTTGGAATACTGGTTTTCCCATTCTTACCCCTGATGGCGCAATGCTGCTCGGTTTTACAAAGATATCGCCGCCGAGTATGGTTTGTGAAAAGCCTGGCCACCATTATGGAGACCCCGATCTTTGGCATACCGAAGTCTTCTTTCTTAGATGTACAAATATCCTAACAGAGGACGACCCTTCCAAACTTGAGTTTATTGTAACTCCTGAAGGTGATTCTGGGCTTTGGGCACCACATAATGATGAGCCAGAACGACGCTTCTGCCAGGAGCCCTATATGGCCGTGTTACCAAGTGGAAGAATAATTGCCACTATGCGCACGCGAACCGGCCATCCTTATTATTCAATAAGCGAAGATTATGGAATTACTTGGCGAAAAGCTGAGCCTTTTCGAATTCGCCCAGCAGGCGAAAAACTCAAACATCCATGCGGACCTTGCCCTATTACAACAACAAGGGATGGACGCGTGCTTTTTTTCTACCGAAATGACAACACTCCGGTCCTAGGCTGGACAGATCGCCCGTGCTATTGGACAAATAGAGACCCATTCTATATTTCTGTTGGACGCGAGATGCCTAAATTTGCCCAACGATTTTGCTCCGAAGAAGACAACGCATGCATCTACTTCGATGCGCCGAAAATCATTCTTTCGGGCGTAGAAGCAAATCCTAGCGAACATCCCAATATCGCAAAAAATTACCCAAGACGTCATGCCCAATATCCACATTTCTTTCAATGCGCAGACCGCTTCTTCGTTGTATATTCAAATCACAAAATTGACATACGATTGAAAGAAATTCCAATAGAAATGTTTGCAGGTTACGGCTTGCCGATAACTTAGGAGCACATATGAACGCTAGAGCAAAACCAAATGTACTTTTTCTAATTGCTGACCAGCACAACCGGCGTATTGCTGGGTTTGCTGGAAATAAAACAGCTTGCACACCTAACCTCGACCGCCTTGCCGCTGAGTCAATTTACTTTTCGAATGCATACTGTCAGGTGCCGCTTTGCACCCCTTCGCGTATTAGCATGTGGACTGGTCGAGTACCTCACAAATGTGGTGCTTGGACGAACTACTCGCCGATATTCCAAGAATACCTAACAATGCCGGAGCACTTTGAAAAACATGGCTATATAACTTGCGGTATTGGGAAAATGCACGTTGGCGGCACCCGGCCGATGAACGGTTTCCAATACCGACCTTACGGCGATTTGATTCCCAACCGGTTTTGCTGTCATCAACCTGACCCACTTTGGACTGCAAAAGACCAGCAATGGACTCAGCACAGCATTGGCCATTTCCCCTTTGCAGGGGAGTCCGAAATTCCCGAAAGTTTACTGCAAGAAAATATTGTTACAAGGGAAACCCTGACCTTTATTCTCGACCACAATCAAAAAAATCCCAATCAACCGTGGTTTGTATGCGCTTCTTATTCGCGTCCCCATCATCCCCTAACAGCACCCCCCCGTTTCTTTAGAAAGTACTGGCCGGATGCACCTGAGCTTCATCCATTACCAAAAGACTTTCCAGAGCAAATCCACCCGCACGACAAGTTTATTGTAGATGATTATCAACTCACCAAGTTTTCTGAAAAAGAGCGTCGAAAGGGGCTATCAGCATATTATGCATCTGTCGAGTTTGTTGATTCTTGCATAGGCGAATTGCTCAACAGTCTCGAAAGAAAAAACCTGCTTGAAAACACTGTCATTATCTATGTTTCAGACCATGGAGACTTGATGTCAGAACATGGCCTTTGGTGGAAGCGAAGTTACTACGATGGATCGGCATCAGTACCGCTTTTAATCCGCATTCCGCCAACTCTGAAAGAAACAAAAGACCCTAGCAAAATGGAATCGCAAAAGATAACTGAAATCGTAGAATTGCTTGACCTTTTCCCCACCCTTTGCGATCTATGCGGCATTCCGAAGCCGGAAAATCTCGATGGGGAAAGTCTTTTGTCGTTCAATAAACAAAAAAGATTAAAATCAACCGCAAGGAGCGAGCTTATTGCAAGAAAAGAAACCACTTTCCGAATGATTCGAACGCCGGAGTGGAAATACGTGGAGTTCCCTGAATTCCCACCAGTTTTGTTTAATATGATTGAGGACCCCGAGGAGAATTACAATCTCGCACTAGAACCAAAATATTCGGCAATAGTAAATGAACTTCATGCCTGGTTATGGAAAGACGAACAATCTTGGGAAAGACTCTATGCCAAAAAGCAAGCTGACCGCGAGCGTGCCATAAGAGAAGGCTGCACAGTTCACGATTGCTGCCCAAATCAATACTCGCTTCCAAACGGTGAGATTGTTCAGGCAGAAGAAATGCTCTACAAACAATTTTTATAGAAAGGGCTAGATATGAAAGAAGAATGGAAGCGCACTAATCCTGACTTAGTGGTATATCTTCCTAAAGGAATAGATGGACCAGACCATACGAATCAGCATTTTAATGTCGTTGCAACACCCAGCGGCACATTTCTCGCCACCTGGACAAGTGGAACACGCGAAGCCGCTCCTGACCAACGAGTGGTTTTTAGCCGTTCAACAGACAGAGGCAAGACATGGTCGGAACCTGAAGTCCTGGACGGCGCAAAACCCAATGACCCGCCTGGTACAGGAATGGCAAGCTGGCAGTTTCCAATAATCTGCCCTGGCGTTCTGCCTGGAGGTAGCACACGAATTTGGTGTTTCTACAACAAAAACATCGGTATTGATGATGCACGTGCGGCTGACACAGGTGTGTGTAGGGGCAGATATTCTGATGACGACGGAATAACTTGGTGTGAGAAGACGTATGACATACCAATTGAGCCGAATGCTATCAGCCATCCTGACCCAAAAGTTCCACCAACATGGATTGTTTATCAAACGCCAACCGTAACACCTGAGGGCGCAGTTCTAGCAGGTTTTACTAGGTGGGCAAGCAACGCAGTTGACCCAAACGTCGGCATGTTTGAACGAGCATCTGAAGTATGTTTCCTTCGCTTTGAGAATATTTTGACCGAAGCTGATCCTGACAAACTTGTAGTTACAACATGGCCTAAAACACCCCATGGACTTTCAGCACCAAATCCTTTCCGACCCGGCATTAATACTGCTCAGGAACCCACAAATCCATCTCTCTCAGATGGCAGGCTAATCTGCGTTATGCGAACGTTGCTTGGGAGGATTTACTTCGCACTGTCTGAAGACGATGGCCGCACATGGGATGAACCGCGTCCACTTCTTTACGAACCTGGCGGACAACCGTTATTAAATCCAATGGCTCCTTGTCCACTATACAAGCTCAAGGACGGACGATTCCTACTCGTCTACTTCAACAACGATGGCAGTGGACACGGAGGCAGTGGGCCAACAGACAGCAGGAACGTCAGAAACCCAGCTTGGATTACGATTGGAAGAGAAATACCTGGTGAAAAGAAACAACCAATCAGATTCGGCAAACCCAAGGTATTTGCATCTACAGATTGGACGCCTATCTCAGGTACAGATACGGGAACACAAGTTGCGACATATACTAGCTTAGTAGAAGACAAAGGTGAACGCATTCTTTTTTACCCAGACAGGAAGCATTTTTTGCTAGCAAAATATTTAACCGACGAATGGCTTGCGGATTGCGACCCAGACGTTGTGGGCGTTGGGCCATAGTCCATCTTAGACAAAATAAATGGAGGTTCCATGCAATGGAAAAATTCCCTACCGTTCAGGAATTATTTGACCTGTCAGGCAAAGTTGCTTTCGTAACCGGCGGGGCACGCAATTTAGGATTCGACATGGCTCTAGCTCTTGCGGAAGCCGGTGCGGATGTTTGCATTACATCGCGGAAACTCGAAGATGCAAAAGCCTCGGCAATCAAGATTCATGAAGCAACAGGAAGGCGCGTGCTCCCAATTCAACTAGATGTCAGACTTGAAGACCAGGTAATACGTGCAGTCGATGAAGCCCTGGCAGAGTTTGGGAAAATAGACATTCTAGTCAACAACGCTGGAAATGTCGTCGCTACTCCTGAAAGTGCTAAACTTGAAAACCGAACACTTGAAGATTGGTATTACACCTTAGATGTCAACCTAACGGGCACCTTCCTTTGTTGCAAACACGTCGTTCGAAAAACCATGATGCCTCGGAAAACAGGTGTAATCATCAATATTGGCTCAATAGCTGGAATGATTGGCAAAGACCGGCGACAATACCAAGGGACTAATATGGGTGGCTGGACGGCAGATTATTGCGCCGCCAAGGGTGGAGTCATAAATATGACTCGCGACCTAGCTTGCTACCTAGCACCTTACAATATTAGAGTCAACTGTATCAGCCCAGGTGGTTTTTGGCGAAATCAACCCGAATCTTTCGTCAAAGCATTCAGCGAAAGTATTCCAATGGGCAGGATGGGACAGGACGGAAAAGATTTAAAAGGCGCTGTTGTCTTCTTTGCATCCGAAGCTTCAAGCTACTGCACAGGCCAAAACTTGGCAATTGATGGCGGCTTGACGGCTTGGTAGTTCCCCATAAAAAAGATGAACGAAATTAGAAACCTAAAAGTTTTAGTTGTGGGTTTTGGCTCAATCGGACGGCGACACACAAGAATACTGAGCGAACTAGGCATTGAAGACCTTAGGGTCTGCGATCCATTGCCTGAAATGCTCGCAAAGGCAAGAGATGAATTTAGCATTAAAAAAGTATACTCCGACTATGAAAAAAGCTTAGCGGACAAACCTGATGCTGTCGTTATTTGCTCGCCTACCGCACTTCACATCCCACAAGCCTTCGAAGCCATCGAAGCTAATGCTGATGTACTTACGGAGAAACCCCTTTCAGTTACTTTGGAAGGTATAGATGAACTTGAAAAGCTTGCAAAAGAAAAACAACACATCGTCATGGTTGCACACTGCTTCCGTTTCCACGAAGGACTGCTTCGCGCAAAGCAGTGGGTAGAAGAAGGACGTATTGGACGTTTGATCTCCATTAGAGCACTTGTCGGAGAATACATCCCTGAAGTAATGCCTAATTACAAAAACATGTACATTTCAAAATATAGTGGCGTCTATGAACTTATGCACGACATCGATCTTGCATTATGGTATGCTAGCCAGCGTCCTGTTCGAGTCTTTGGCATAGATGGCAACTTTAGCGATGTCGAGATGAAGTCACCGGATATGGTAGAAATGCTTATAGAATTTGAAGATCGCTGCGTTGCTAGTGTCCATCTAGATTTTTTTGAAAGAGCACGCCACCGCCAAATCGAATTGTTAGGAACCGAAGGTACAATATTTGTAGAGTTTGCACGATGGGATAAATGCGTTCTTTCACTTTTTGAAGCCAAGGCAGGCAAGTGGCACATTGAAGAATTAGAGACTAACAGGGATGATATGTTTCGAGCGGAAGACAGAATATTTTTGGAAGCTGTGTTAAACCGCTCATCCATACCCGTTGATATTAGAGAAGGCCGCAAAGTAGTTGAAGTTATGCTTGCAGCCCAGGAATCTGCAAAAACAAAGACGTCAGTATTACTAAAATCTACCTAAGGAGAAAACAAATGCGTATGTTGCTTATCGTTTCTACGCTCATATTAATGGCAGTGCAGCTTCTCGCCCAGGAGAATGGAAACATGGAAGGAATTTTAAATGCAAAACAGTACGGTGCAAAGGCCGACGGTGTTACCGATGATACAGCTGTCGTCCAAAAAGCGCTTGATGAAGCCGCAAAATCCGGAGGGGTGGTTTACCTTCCACCAGGGAAATATCTCATCAAGGGAAGCCTAAACATCCCACCAGGAGTCTCGCTTAAAGGCTGCGGCAAAGCACCGAGATACAATAATCCCCTTACAGGAACTGTAATTCTAGCAACCGGGGGCCGAGATGACGAAAATGGTCCTGCTCTCTTCGAACTCCACGCATCAACTTCCGTAAGTGGCCTTACCGTTTATTACCCCGAACAGAAAGTAACAGACATACATCCATACGCATGGACTTTTCATCTTCAAGGCGAAGACAACACCATTGAAAATGTTACTCTCATAAATAGCTATAATGGCATTCGTGTTGGTCCAGAGCCAAATGTTCGCCATCGCATCCGAAGCGTCTATGGTTGTGTCCTTCGTCGAGGGATATTTGTTGATGCCTGCACAGACATTGGCCGAATAGAAAACGTCCAGTTTCACGGACATTGGTGGTGGGCAAAAGAGGTTGGCGGCGACATTGAAATAGTAAACAAGTATATGATAAACAACTGTGAAGCATTCATATTCGGCCGAACCGATTGGGAATACGTAACTAACACCTTTGTCTTCCCTGTAAAGATTGGCTACCATTTTATAAAAACACCTAGCGGCACATGCAATGGCCAATTTTGTGGAATTGGCGCAGATTGGGCTCAAAGATGCGTTGTTGTAGAAGACATCCAATTCATGGGCCTCCTAATCACTAATGGTCAATTTGTTGCCTTTGCAGGTGACAACCCAATCGAAGTGGAAATTGCGCCCACATGCAATGGCTCCGTTCGCCTAGTAAACTGTGCATTCTGGGGGCCTTCAATCCAGAATGTCGTCTCTCATAATCAAGGCTTTACATCTCTCTCTGACTGCTACTTCAGCACTCCCCATAGTTCGCCAAATCCGGTCGTGGAGGCAGATAATGGACGCCTGCAAATACGAGGATGCAGTTTCCAAGCAGGAAACAAGCCAAGCATTGCCCTCCGAAAAGGTTTAAAGAATGCCATCGTTACGGAAAACAATGGAGAACACGGGGTAGTCATAATCAACGAAATTGGCGACAAAGCAATTATTGCCAATAATGAACCACCCGAACAGCCACAATAAAGCAGTATAGACATTCAAAGCAATAATTTGTGTAAATCAATCGCGATAAACTAGGCTTTAGGTTTATACACGCGCACTTTCATATGCTTTCCACCTTCTAGGGCAGATTTATGCGCAATTATCCCCGGTACTGTATACGCAAGTGCTTCGTATATATCAATGGCTGGGGTGCGCTCATTAATAAGAGCATCTACAAACTCATGGGTCAAAAAAGGCTCGGCACCCTCATGCCCACCGCCAACACGCAAAGGTTCCGGGAGGAGCAATTCAGCCCAATTAGGCGGCTCATATCTTTCGAATTCCGCTAGACCAACATCGTATCCTGCGCTGTCCTTTACATATTTATTCGTTGCTCTCCGTATTACCGCCCCCACTCCATTCGGATGCGGCTCGAATAAACTCATTTTGCTTCCATACCACTGCGCACGTTCGCATCCACCAAACGCACCCCGCCAGTTGATTGAGACTCTGAAAGCATGCCCTTTGTCAGTTTTAAATAGCGCAGTTTCATTCCAAAACTTGTTGTTATATGGATTACCATCCATAATTGGATCGCCATCGCCCCATCCAATACAAGTCACTTCGACCAACCGTTCGCCAGTGGTACCCACAAGAAAAGACGTACAGTGGGTAGGATATAGCATTGGAGGAAAACCCCACCGCCAAGTAGGTTTTCCCTCCGCGTCTTTCCATAGCGTATATTCCATCCCAGCATGATGATATTCCGCCTCGGTGTAATAAATGTCGCCAAACTTGCCTTCCATATAAAACTTCCGTGCCGATATTGCCACAGGGTGGTAATAACTAGTCTCAGCCATCATGTAAGTAAGACCAGTCTTCTGCTGAGTTTCCAACAATTCCTCAGCCTCCTCTAAAGACATACACGCAGGAACTGCCGAAATAACATGCTTACCAGCTTTCATGCAAGTTACACAGTGTTTTACATGGTCCGGTGCACCTGTAAACACGGCCACAGCATCGACATTCCTATCCTTAACAAGCTCCTCCAATGAATTGTAAGCCTTATCGCACTTATAAACGTTTTGGAGGTGCTTACGCCTATCTTCCCTCAAATCACTTACTGCTTCGACAATACAGTTTGGATGCAAATGCCAATGAAATGCAGCACCGAATCCACCGCCAACGACCCCAATTCTGACTTTCTTTGACGACTTTTCCATTCTTTTCCCTCCAACCTCTTCCGAATCTGTCAATACCATGCTTGGCGTTAATGCGGCCCCTGCTAAAGCCATACCGCTCCAACGTAAAAAACTTCTTCTCGAGTAATCCATTAGCCATCCCCCTTTTTTTTTTTGCTAACTTACAAAACCTGCTAACCGTCAGAATAATGCCACCACCATGGATGAAATGTCAAGAAGCGCTATCCTAATCGCAATTCTCCTCTTTTTTAAACCAAAAACCATTATGGAGGTTATCCGAAAGATTTTGGAGAACTTTCAATAGAGAACGTGATTCCCAAAGACTCAACTAAACAATAATTCCACCGCAATTATATGAAGGGGAATCAAAAAAGCATGAAATCAACGCGGAGAGAGTTTATGAGAATTGTCGGCGCTGGACTTGCCGCCATTTCGAGTAGCAATGTTTTTGCAAGCGAAAATAAGAGCAGGCCCAATATTCTGTTTCTAATGACCGATCAACACCGATGGGACTGCTTAGGATGCATGGGCAGCAAGGCAATCAAAACCCCGAACCTGGATCGCATAGCACGCGAAGGAGCGCTTTTCTTAAATGCTTATAGTTCGACACCAACCTGTACTCCTGCACGAGCAGCGCTCTTGACCGGCTTATCCCCTTGGCACCACGGCATGATAGGATTCGGCCAAGTTGCCGAACGGTACACCTTCGAGATGCCGCGTGCACTTAATGATGCAGGCTACTATACATTCGCAATTGGAAAGCTCCACTACCATCCTCAACGCAATTACCATGGCTTCCAAGGAGCCCTACTTGACGAATCAGGCCGCGTGTTTAGCCTGGATTTCATTAGCGACTACCGAAAATGGTTCAAGGAAAAAGCTCCAGACCTCAACCCAGATGCAACCGGCATTGGCTGGAATGACTACCGTTCAGGAGTTTATGCCTTGCCTGAAGAATTGCATCCAACCCGATGGACTGGAGATCAAGCTGTTAATTTCATTGAAAACTATCGACGCGACAAACCCTTCATGCTGAAGGTTTCATTCGCACGTCCCCATAGCCCCTACGACCCACCTAAGCGCTTTTGGGAATCGTATAATGAAGACGATATGCCAGCGCCATATATCGGCGACTGGGCAGCAAAGTTTAGCGAGAAAGCCAACCCTAAAAACTACACTTTATGGTATGGCAACCTGGGCATCGAGCAAGTAAGACGCTCTCGGAGAGGCTACTATGGTTCAATTTCCTTTATTGATGAACAGGTTGGCCGCATCCTCAATACGCTTGAAAAAAGAGACATGCTGGAAAATACTCTGATATTGTTTACCTCCGACCACGGCGATATGCAAGGTGACCACTACCACTGGCGAAAGTCATATCCATACGAAGGCTCCGCAGCCGTGCCAATGCTTATCCGATGGCCAGAAAGCCTGAGCATTGCAACAAAGCGCGGCATTAGGTTGACCCAAGTCGTAGAACTTAGAGACGTACTGCCAACATTTCTGGATGCTGCAGGTGCAACTATTCCAAATAATCTTGACGGCCACAGCCTGCTTGAGCTCATACGAGGCAACGCGAACAGCTGGCGTGAATATCTTGACTTAGAACATGATGTCTGCTACAGCCCAACGAACAATTGGTATGCGCTGACAGATGGACGCTGGAAGTACATATTTAATGGCTTCGACGGAAGCCAAGAACTCTTTGACCTTAAAGAAGACCCCGGCGAGGAACACAATCTCGCTAATGACCCTGCTTACTCAAGAACGCTCAAATTCTGGCGACATCGGCTTATAAAGCACCTTTCAGAAAGAGATGAGCGCTTCATAGCAAATGGTGACCTAGTTTTACGAAAAGAGAAAATCTTGTATGGTCCAAATTATCCAACCAAACCGCAAAATGAATAATCTATAAAGCTGGGCCTTTAAGAAATGACAAAACAATCTAGAAAGCTTAATATCCTTATCCTTTGTCCAGACCAACTCCGTGCGGACTACCTGTCATGCTACGGACATCCAACGATTGGCACGGCGAACATTGACCGCCTAGCCGCGGAAGGCGTTAGGCTAAACCGCGCTTACTGCGCCGCTCCTCTATGCGGGCCAAGTCGAATAAGCTTCGTAACATCAACCCGCATGTCCGAACACAACCATCGTAATTACGGTTCAACAATTGATTATGCCGTCCCAAACCTTGTTCGCTCACTTAAGGCCGCAGGTTACAAAACAGCAATGTTTGGCAAAAACCACTGCTTCAATGTTGAACAACTCTCCGAGATTTGGGACGAGCTAGATCATGTGTGCGCAGGCAACTACGACGATCATCCAAAATACAAGCGTTCGTTCGATGCGTTCCCAATGGAAAATAATTACCATTTCAACCTAACCGCCCGACTTGGAAACGAAGCTGTCAACTTTATCAAGCGACAAAGGAGCAGCGGCGAGCCTTATTTACTATGGGTCAATTGGCAGGACCCACACCCTGCATACACCTGCCCAGAACCCTACTTTTCCATGTTCGACCGAAATTCCATACCACTGCCGCCGAAGTACCGTAAAGGAGGTGGCTTGGGAAAGCCAAAGCGGCTCAAAAATTGGCAAATCAACTGCCAAGCCGCTGAAGCAACAGATGACGAAATTCGCGATGCACGCGCCGCCTATATGGGCCAGATAAGATATGTGGATGACTGGGTTGGCAATATACTCGAAACCCTTGACGAAACAGGTCAGGCGAACAATACTCTCGTCATTTTCCTTTCAGACCACGGAGAGCTTCTCGGCAATCAAGGCGCATGGCATAAGATTGGTGTCTTCTATGAATGCTTGGTCCGCATTCCAGTAATCATTCGTCACCCGGAAGGTTTATATAATGGAATATATGAAGGTCTAGTTGAAGAGGTTGACCTCGCTCCCACAATTCTAGATGCCTGCGGAATCCCCAAACCACTTAGTTTTGTCGGAGATAGCATCCATGATCGACTCATCGAGGGAAAGCTTGGATTTGAATATGGAAGGCCTGATGCGTTAGTTGAAACAGGAATGCTCGCCCCTACATGGCCTGGACCGTTTGGCAAACCACAAAAAGCGCCATTTTCTCCAAACCAATTTGGGCCCGGCGCCATGATTACCGATGGGCGATTCAAGCTCTCCATATATTACGATGATACACCCGAACTCTATGACCTTGAGAATGATCCCGAAGAATTGGAAAACCAATTTGAAAACCCAAAACTGAGGGAAGTCCGCGAACGCCTGATGCTCGGCTTATGTCGGCGAATATTGGGAGCTGGTGTAAGAGACATTGGCGATATCCATTGGCCCGAAGAATATGACGATCCGCGGGATTCACCGCTAGAAATTGCTTCGAAAAGGAAAAATCCTTCAAAATAAACAGTAGCTTAATTGAACATTCTTCAATTAGACATTAAATAAGTTAAGCTGGAGAAGAACTTATGCCAAATGATATTCTCGTACTAATGACTGACCAACACCGAGCGGATTGGATTGGTGCATTCGGCGGTAAACACGTCCGCACGCCAAATCTAGATAGCCTTGCATCTGAAGGAGCAATATTCACACGGTGTCTAACAACTTCGCCAATCTGCATGCCTGCGCGGACATCCTTTCTTACCGGCCAATACCCTCACAATTTCGGCATGTGGGACAATATAGGAAGGCTTCAAGATACATCGGAGAGCTGCCTCCATTCTTTAAAGAACGCTGGCTATCGAACATGCCACGTCGGAAAGAGTCATTTGTATCCCCATGGCGGCAAGGACCTCCGCGATGAAGAACCCTACATGCACGCACTGGGATGGGATGACGTCCTTGAGACCACAGGGCCTCTTTCAACTGTTACAACAAAGTCTATTTTGACAGACTGGATGGAGAAAAACGGCATATACCAGACGTTTCTCGATGACTACCAAAAGCGCCGTGAGGTTGGCAACAGCCGTGCACTTTGGCCCTCACCGTTGCCCAATGGGATGCTTATGGACGATTTCATCGCCCAAACGGCTTTGGAGTATATCCAGCAGTCAGATTCGAGCAAGCCCCTCTACCTTTTTGTTGGTTTAGGAGGACCCCACGATCCTTGGGACCCTCCACAAAGCTGGGATACCTATCGCTTAGAAGATATGCCAATGCCTCTCGAACGCGACCCAACGCCCAATTGGCTCGCTGGCACAGCTCTTGAATACCAAGAAAAACTCTTCGGCAGGAATAAAGATCTAAACCACGAGCAGTGGGCAAGGATGCGAACCCTATATTCTGCGCGCGTCTCGCATTTGGATTATTTGATTGGAAGAATAATCGACACTTGGCACAAAGTCAGAGGCAAAAGCTCTTGGATAATCTTTTGGAGCGACCATGGCGAGATGTTGGGCGATAAAGGCAGAACAGGCAAATGCGTATTTTTCGACCCTGTCGTGCGAGTTCCAGCGATAATTCGACCACCTAATGGGACTGCCGGCCCCATCCAATGCAACAAACTAGTTTCGCTTCCCGATTTAACAGCTACTATCCTTGATGTAGCAGGGTGTGAACCAGGTCGAAATGTTTTCGGAAAGTCGCTTATCCCTGTGTTCGGCGATTCCAACCAAGTGGGCCGCAACCTCGTTGTCAGCGAACTCTTTGACCTAACTATGGTTTACGACGGCAGATGGAAGCTTGTGTTAAATAGCCAAAACGAGGTAGTTCAACTATTTGACACCGTGCAAGACCCTACCGAATCTCTCAATCTCGCATGCCATGAGAAAAGCGCTGATATAATAAATCATCTTCGCCATGAACTCCTGCAATTTCTCCTTAGCACAAATGACCGCCAATATAGGGAGGTAAACGGCTAAAAGTTGCAGTAAAATTAAAATAAAGATAGCTTTTCCATTTAGGCAATTGAAAAACAAATAAATGGAGGACGATTCATGAGCATAATTCCCTGCAACGCCCTCGCTTCGCTTACTCTCGCGAAGGATTTCCTTCCGGCAAGAATCAGCAGTTATGATACAAGCGGTGGCAACACAGACTGCTGGGTCATACAACCTGGCGAAACAAAAACACTCGCCGACATCAAAGGTCCCGGCGTCATCAGCCACATTTGGTTTACTATCTCCTCGCCTGACCCGCTCTACCTCCGCAAACTCCTCCTCCGAATGTATTGGGATGAAGAAACCAATCCATCGGTAGACTCACCAGTCGGCGACTTCTTCGGGCTTGGCCATGCGCGCGCCTACTCCTACCAGTGCGCTCCGTTCAACACAAGCAATTATGAGCGCGGCAAACTAGGCGGCGGCGTTGCTATGAATTGTTGGTTCCAAATGCCCTTCAATAAAAACGCACGCATCGAAATCGTAAACGAACAGCAGGAACCAGTTCATGCCTTCTACTTCTATATTGACTATCAGAAGCACCGCGCCCTCGGCGAGGACGTCCTCTACTTCCACGCCAAATGGCGAAGAGAGAATCCTTGCGACGGTTGGACTGGGGACGGAAGCTGGTGGTTCTCCGAGGCATGGAAAAGGCGCCATGCTGGCCCCGAAGGAAAAAACCTAACCGACGAAGGAAACTATCTCATCCTTGAAGCTGAAGGAAGGGGACACTATGTCGGCGTAAACTTCTCAATCGACCACCAAGCCAAGGGATGGTGGGGCGAAGGCGACGACATGATCTTTATTGACAGAGACGGTGAGCGCCTGTGGCCTCCTGATATGCACGGCACGGGAAGCGAAGACTACTTCGCTCACGCCTGGGGTATGCAGAACAACGCTCATCTCTATAATGGCCAAGCTTGGGCTGAGCTTGACCAAGGTTGGAATGAGTGGGGCAAAGTGTGCGTATACCGCTACCACATCCTAGACCCCATTACGTTCACAAAAAACATTCGGGTTTCCATCGAACATGGGCATGCGAACGACCGAAGTGACGACTACAGCTCGGTTGCATATTGGTACCAAACCGAACCACACAAGGACTTTGCACCAATGCTGCCTGTGGAATTGCGGCTGCCAAATCCGTAGAAACTCCGAAGAAAGCAGGTGGAGAAATTCCAAAAGTACTAGGCTTTTCATGACTTCTCCGCCAACACCAGAGCAAAGGAGACTCGTATGAATATCGTTCTTGTCGTTTTTGACTCGCTAAGGAAAGACTGTGTAGGCTGTTACGGCAAGCCCTTCTGGGGGGAGGTCCAAACTCCACACCTCAACAAACTAGCAGATGAATCCCTCATAATGGATCGAGCATTCCCCGAATCGCTCCCCACCCTGCCTACCCGTCGTGCACTCTACACCGGCCAGCGTGTCTACCCCTTCCACAACGGCGATTTCCGCCTAAAGGGAGATTTCGTTGGCGCGCCAGGCTGGGGTCCCATACCCGAAGACCAACCAACGCTCGCCGAAATCTTAAGCGAGTATGACTACAGAACGGCTCTCATCTCCGATGTCTATCATATGTTTAAGCCCTCCAAAAATTACTGGCGCGGCTTCGACCAATGGCTATTCCTGCGCGGTCAAGAACAAGACAAATACCGAAGCGGCCCCAAGCCATCAAAGGAAGATATTGACTACTGGCTGCCCAAGGAGCTCCAAAACGAAAGAAAAATTGAGTTCATCACATACTGCCTCATGAACATGCATGACCGCGTTAAGGAGGAAGATTACTTCAATGCGCGCGTCATGCTTGAGTCCGCCAGATGGCTCGAACAAAATAGGGACGCCGATAAGTTCTTCCTAACCGTCGAAAGCTTCGACCCCCACGAGCCTTGGTTCGTGCCCGAACACTACCGAAGGATGTACGACCCGTCTGATGGCCCCGAGCAGGTAATTTCAGGCTATGCGGATACCGATAAAATGAATCCCCAGCTTCTTCGCCGAACTCAGGCAAACTATAGCGGCCTTGTTACCATGTGCGACCGCTGGTTTGGCCATCTTTACGAGACTCTCCGCACTCTCAGCCTGCTCGACAACACCCTGCTCATCGTAACCGCCGACCATGGACACTCCATCGGCGACAAAAACTACATCGGCAAGAGAGGTTACCCTTCCGACAGGGCTGTTTACGACGTCCCGCTCATTATTCGCCACCCCGACGGCGTCGGCGCACGAAGGAGAAGCAACGTCCTCGTGAATCATACAGACATTTCTGCCTTCATCCTCGAAGCCGCCGGCGTTCCGGTGCCCGATGCCTTCGACGGCGTCTCCTTCTGGAAGGCCGCTCTCGGCGAGGAAGAGCCCGCCCGCAACCATGTTACTGTCGCTTGGGGAACTGCTATCACTGTCATCGACGACCGGTGGTGGCTGAATATTAAGATAGATGGAACTGGCGGATTCCTCTACGATTTGAAAAACGACCAGAACCTTGAGAACAACGTCGCTGACCTCAACCACAGCGAAGTAAAGCGCCTCTACCAGCTTGGCGTCAGTGATGCGCGCGGCGGCTTCCCCGACTATCTCGTGGAGCTTTGCGCCAAACATGCTGATGCGCCGGGCTGCAGTTCCCTCGTCGCCAGGGAATAAGACCAACCTAAAACGTTTTGAATAAGCAAAAATATAATCGGATTTGGAGGTAAAATTGAGAATTGTATACTTTGACCTAGATACTTTACGCCCAGATCATCTCGGGTGCTACGGCTACCACAGAAATACATCGCCAAACATAGACAGCATCGCCGCCAGGGGCATCCGATTCGAGAACTACTACACTTCCGATGCCCCGTGTCTGCCTTCTAGGTCGGCTCTTTTCACGGGAAGATTCGGCATACATACAGGAGTAGTGGGCCATGGAGGAACCGCCGCCGACCCTTACATCGAAGGAGCAGACCGCCGATTCAAAAGCGCCGCCTCTGCAACCGCTTGGATGAGCATGCTTAGAAAAGCGGGCTTCCGAACAATCTCAATCAGCCCCTTTGCCGAACGCCACTCAGCTTGGTGGTTTTATACAGGCTTTTGTGAAATGATTAACACAGGCAAATCAGGCTTGGAGAGAGCCGATGAAATAACGCCGTTCGCATTGGATTGGATTAAGAGGAACGGAACAAAAGACAACTGGTTCCTCCAAATCAATTTCTGGGACCCACACACGCCGTACAGAACCCCACTGAACTACGGCAACCCTTTTGAAAACGAATCGCCACCCTCATGGATGACCGAGGAGATTATACAAACACATCGCGCAAGCTATGGACCCCACAGCGCCTGCGAGCCAATTCACTTCGACGAGCCTCGAGACTACCCATTCCCGCGCGTGCCGACTTCCATACGCTCCCTTTCCGATTGGAAGCGCTGGATAGATGGCTACGACGTCGGTATAAAATATATGGACGACCATATAGGCCAAATCCTCGATTGTCTATCACATTTGGGAGTGCTTGACGAAACAATAGTAATCGTTAGCTCCGACCACGGAGAAAGTCTGGGAGAGTTGAACGTCTATGGCGACCATCAAACCGCTGATTTAACAACGTGCAGAATCCCGATGATTATCAAGTGGCCAGGAATGAAAGAAGGAGTTGTCGATCGCGAACTTCACTACAACCTAGACTTGCCGTCCACAATGATGGAAATACTTTCCGAGGACCCACCACCCATCTGGGACGGCCAAAGCTATGCGTCCACCCTAAAAACCGGAGCGCCCGCAGGCCGTCCATACCTCGTGTTGAGCCAATGCGCTTGGAGCTGCCAGCGCGCAGTGAGGTTCGGCCCATGGCTTATGATTCGCACATACCACGACGGAATGAAGAACCTTTCGCCAAGAATGTTGTTTAACGTTGAAAACGACCCGCACGAACTGCACAACCTGGCAGACAAGCGCCCCGAAATCGTAAACGAGGCACAAAAAATCTTAGACGAATGGCATGCGGAAATGATGACCTCGGCAACTCATCCCGTAGACCCTCTTTGGACTGTTATGAAAGAAGGCGGACCGTTCCACACAAGAGGGGAGCTTTCAAACTACTGCCGCAGACTTCGCGAGACTGGGAGGGAAATGCACGCGGAAAAGCTGGAAAAGCAGTATGGAAGCCAATAGCTTTCAGACTATCAGCGAACATATAACGGCAATTAACGAGCGCAAAAAGCAAGCTTGCCAGCCGATTTGCAAGCATGTACCTCAAAAGCCGAGGCACTGCACAGCCAATTCGCTCTGCCAACAACTATTGTAGAGAATATGCGATTGATTTTCTTTGTTCTATCAACAAAGAAGAAAGCCTTAACAAGGCTGTTGAAAGGCAGAACAAAAATGTTGCACAACTCTGCAACATTTTTGTACTGCAGTACAAAAGTGTTGTACCGAAGTACAAAAATGTTGTACCGAAGTACAAAAGTGTTGTACCGCGGTACAAAAGTGTTGTACCAAAGTACAAAAAGATTGCACAACCGTACAAAACTTTTGTACCAGAGCCCAAGGATGTTTGAAAAACGCCAAAAGAAATCAGCAAATCCTCGGAAAGCTTACGCAAGCTAATATTGCGCGAAGTCAGCTTTGCATATAAAATGCAAGCAACCGCAAAGAAAGGAGACCCTTAGTAAATGTTGGACAAAAAGTGGCTTGCAACCATACTAACAATCTCTTTGGCATTAATTCTTTTCACTTCTATTGATTGCCCCGCTAAAACAACCCTAAGCATTACTGGAAGCGCCCTACATCTCGATAAGCACTTTCCTCAATATGCGCATCTCTGGCACGAAGGATGGTCCCTCAAAGATGACAATGGAAACGTTCTAATTTATGCCAAGCCAGACATGCCTCTTGGAGGGTACCTCTTCGTTTACTATCAGAACACTGGCGGCAAAGCCATCACGATAGAAGATCTTGCCATTGAGGGCATCAAACTCTCAGAAGGCATTGGAATAACCCATGCCACTAAGAATCCTGAGGAGAAATTTGGCGCAAGTATTCTTTTGTCAAAGCTCCCAAAAGAAAAGCTGAACAGCCTTCAAGCCGCAGGCGCGCCCGTTTGGTGGAAGCCCGAACCCCGAGTAGTGCCCCCTGGAGGAATGGGTGAGATTGTCGTCCGTCTAAAGAAGAAGCCGATGATTCGACAAATCAAGGTTGACATCATAAGCGACGGGGGAAACGCAAGCACAATAGTTTCCACCACAAAGGAATACCCGCGCTTCACGACAATTGCCTTCACTCCCGACCTTGGTAAGGTCTACCTTTATGTTAGACATCCGAAGGGAAACGTTAGACTTGGGAAGATATACCTTGACAAGGTTGACATAACCCCAAGGGCAAAAATCGCCCCGGGTCAAGCGGGGGAGATAACCCCAATCATCCTTAACCTCGACAAACCGCTTAAGTGGATGTCGTACCACAACTTCACGGCAGTTTTCCAAGACGGCTCGGAAGCGACTGCTGGAATACGCGCATGGGGTCGTGAGATGGTGTACGGAATGTGGGGAGCGGGCTTCGTTGAAGGAGAACCCAGGGAAGCCGCTCGCAAGTTTTTGATGGATTGGAAAGAACACAACATCAACGTCCTAATGGGCCACATCTCCGGCAATGCGGGCGACTACGTAAAAAGCGACGAAGGCTGGGAACTTACGCAGTCCTTGGGCTTCGATAGAATGACTACTTGGGACAGTGGTAAGTATAAGCCTGTTTTCTTCTTCCTGCAGGACGAGCCTGATGCACATGATGCGGCGAATGATGCGCTTAAGCCAGCCGACCGCCTTGGGTCGCTCGGCCAATGGCTCGTCAAGTGGCAGGAGGTACTCAGGCGGCATGACCCTGATGTGCCGGTGCTTCTCAACATTGACAACACCTACAAGCCAGAGAACTGGTATATGTATCATCAGCTCTCAGACATCCCGTGCATTGACCCCTACTTCCCCGAACAGCAGGACTACTGCTTCAACAAACACCCTGGCGCATTTTTTGCCCACACTAAGCCAACTTATGTCTATGCCGTGAGCGCCATTTCCCAGTCCTCCGCCCAACCAAAACCGCTCCACACGATTCTTTGCTCGACGAGGTACCGAGATGGAAAAGGCTACGAAGGACGTTTCCCCACGCCGGAGGAAAAGCGCATGGAAGTGTACTACACCATCTCGGCGGGCGCAAAAGGTATCTCTTATTGGTGGTTTAGTCCAGACGTGTACTGCATTGGTGTTGGGAAGGACGAACCGGCTGCACACGCCCTCTGGAAAGAAATAGGGCTTCTTGGCGCCGAAGTTCGGACAGCCGGTCCTGTTATAACGGTCAGCACGCCGGTTAGCCTGCCCATAAAATCTGATAGGTACCTTTGGGTTCGCTCGCTCCTATCGGGCATCGACACTGTAGCCGTCATAATCGTCAATGATGACGTTGCCTGCGACCGCGTTGGCACCGTGTTCAAGCCTGTCCAGAATGCGCACGTTTCCATTGAGCTCCCGAAATGGATTAGACCCACTGACGCATTCGAAGTCACTTATGAGGGAATCAAAGACATTGCATGGAAGAAGGAAAGAGACAGGGTTGCCCTGGACCTAGGGACTGTGAACATCAGCCGATTCGTCATAATAACTGCGGATTCGACGTTGAAGGCGAACCTTAAGAAGCGCTATGAGACCATGTTTGCCGCCAACGTCGCTAAACTGCTTGCGCAGGAGAACTGAAATGTCTTGCAGTGTTCCATCCTACCTAACAGGATACGAAGACCTTTATAGAAAAAACCCCAGGGAGGCGGCAATCCAGTGGTTTAGGGATGCAAAATACGGCTTATTCCTCCACTACGGATTGTACTCAATTCTCGGGCGGCACGAGTGGGTTCAATACTTTGAGAAGATACCTGTTAGGGAATACGAGAAGCTGATTGAACGGTTCACGGCGGAGAGATTCGATGCGGAATATATAGCATCGTTCGCCGTAGATTGTGGAATGAAATACGTTAACATAACAACGCGGCATCATGAGTCATTTTGTCTTTGGGATACCAAGCAAACGTGGTTCAACAGCATGAATTCGCCGGCGCGCCGTGATTTAATAGCGGAGTTAGCCGAAGCATGCAAGAAGGCAGGGCTAGGATTGTTTTTCTACTATTCACACGGTAGGGACTGGAGGCATCCACACGCGCCCAACAACGACCTATGGAAAGGGGCCCCAAGACCGCAGTATGATCCCCCAGAGCCAACATACGCCTACGGCGAACAACACAACTTGCAGATTTACATAGACTTTGTGGCGGCACAGATAACCGAGTTGTTAACGAATTATGGGCCGATTGCCGGCATATGGCTTGATGGGATAGGCGTTCCATTATCATACAACCGCGAAGCGTTCCGCTGTCAGGAGCTGTACGACATGATACACCGCCTGCAACCGCAGGCGCTCGTCGCATACAAACAGGGTCTGCTTGGGACGGAAGACTTTCTTGCGCCTGAGTACAAGCCGGTAGAAAGCACGAAACCCGTAGAGATATGCGACACAATGATGCCCGACAAGGCTTGGGGATATACAGCATCGCTTAAAGGAAAACACAAGACTGCGGACGAAGTTTGGGAGCTACTCCGAAATGCTAGAAAGCATGGATGCAACCTCCTCCTCAATACCGCTCCTTTGCCAGACGGGAGCATCGACCCTCATGACGATATGGTTCTTCGTAAGGTTGGGGAGCGACTGCGCAGGGAGGGCTTCCCCGGCGAGCAGTAATTCTCAAACTTAGCTGGAGGAAAACTGAAAACAATGAGAAGAACAAACCACATTCTTGGGCTATCTTGTCTAATATTGCTTTTGTCTACCGTTTTTGCTTGCAATGCTACGCCCGAAATAATCGGAAGCTTTTATCGCGCTGACAAACCGTTCCCAGAGTTTGCCTACTTCTGGAAAGAAAGTCCAAAGCCAGAAAACGAGATTGACTACCCTCCGCAAGCCCTTGGCGGCTCAATCCACGTATTTATTAGAAACACTGAAAATGAAGCAATTGACATTAAGGACGTCATGCTCAACGACGTCAGCCTAACTCGCGCAGTTGCTTTTTCAGATAAGCGGAAGTTCAAAGGCGGCAAAATCTACGCCGCGCATGTATTCTTCTCCAACATCTCGGAGGAGGAGCGCAAACGCCTGGACTCTGCGGGCGAACCGATATGGTGGCGGGTTGAGCCTCGTAGCGTCAAGCCGAGCGGAACCGCTGAGATTACGATTCGCCTTCGCAAGCCACCGTCAGCAAAGGAAGTCAAGGTTACTATTTTGACTAATGGCGACCAAATCCATACAGCGGTTTCTACCGAAAACAGCGTTCCTATGTTCGAAGGCATAGCTTTTTCAGCCGACCTGTGCAAAGCATATGCCTACGTTCGAAGCAATAACACACCGACAAAAATATTGTTGGACGGCAAAGACATCACAGCTTATTCGCAAATTGGGCAGACGAACGCTTCGGGCATTATCCCAATTGTTTGCGCGTTCCATGCCCCACTTGAGCGCGGGTCATTCCACACATTCCAAGCCATACTAGAAGACGGTTCAAAAGCCACCGCCGGAATTCGCGCTTGGGCGGACGAGTTTAGGTATGGCATATGGGGCGGCAGACCTGGAAAGGAAACCGAACTAGAAATCGGCAAGGCGTGGGTTAATGAAATGGCCGCTCACAATATCAATCTCCAGATGGACATGATTGGCTCGGCGGCCGTTGCGCAGTTCATGAAAACCGATGAGGGCAAGCAATTGATGCAAACATTAGGGATAAAGCGAATTGTCGGCGATGTCGGAAAAGCGGTTTCGCCTGCGGCATATTATCTCGCCGATGAGCCCGACGCTGCTGACTCGAGGGTCCCCGATGTCCCAGCGGCGTTGAAAGTTGGCAGTCTCGCGCAAGGGTTAGTCAAGCTTGCTGAAGGAATACGTTCACTTGACCCAAACACTCCGAACATGGTGAACGTAGATATGACATTTAAGCCAAACAATTGGTATATCTACGGTCAAATTGCTGACATATACGCAGCAGACCCATACTACCAAACACGTTTAGCGGAAGCATACTGGAAAAAACCCCACACCATCTGGATGTATAAGAAAGCTACGTTCGTCTATGCTGTCGGCGCTATCTGCCAATCTGCATGTGCCCCAAGGCCTCTTCATTTGATACTAAACTGTACTCGCTTGCAGGAAGAAAATAGGAAGTTCAGATTTGGCACCCCACAAGAAAAGCGGATTGAAGTATATTACGCCCTTGGAGCTGGCGCAAAAGCAATTTCCTATTGGTGGTTTCTTCCAATTTCCCCGAACGCAAAAGGCTCTTGTGGGTGTGGCGCAGATGAACCTGAAGCAAAGGCACTTTGGCGAGAGATTGGAATCCTTGGCGCAGAAGTCAGGACTGCTGGACCTCTCATTGTCCGTAGTTGTCCTGCCGACCTGCCGATAACATCCTCAAATAACATATGGTTGCGTTCGCTCCTTGCTGGATTGGACACAGTTATCATTCTCTGCGTGAACGACAACTACACAAACGATGACAAAGGAACGACATACAAGCCAGTGGAAAATGTAGAACTGAATGTAACTTTACCTTCCTGGCTCAATCCCAAGATGGTATTTGAAATCAACTCAAAGGGAACGGAGGAATTAAAGTGGGAACGGTCAGGTGACAAACTTAACCTTCATCTTGGAACGGTGGACATTACTCGGATGGTCGTGGTAACGTCTGATGAAAGCCTTCGCAACCAACTTCAGCAACTCTATCAGACCAGATTCGCGGCGAACATGGAAAAATTGTAGTCCATCATGGCCAGGGAAACTCAGGCGTGGGAGCACCGGTCAAGGCACCTATCAACGTCCAAAATACAGCCATGCTAAACTCTCCCAGCACCATTCCAAGAAACCAAGGGCGCGCGCGAACATAAAGCCGCATGCCTCCATATCTTAGCAAAAGAACCTTTATAATCCAGGCTACAAGCGCAGAGAACCAAAATACGCTTATAGTCCAAGAGACACACAACGCATACCCTAATGGATGCAGAGGCCACCAATAGAACAATGATCTCATGTATGACAAGAATAAAGTAAAGATTACTCCCACACCAAAGAAAACTGGTGCTTGCCAATCCATGGGATTAGAACCAGCCATATGGCTTTCAAATTCGCGAAACGGTGCAAGATTTAACCCTTGATAGACCGCTTGATAAAGCATGATGCCCCCACGTGAATATGGAATCACCATATGAAGAAATCCACCCACTATAAGCGCCGTGAGCGTACCAACTGCAAGCATGGGAAGTAGAGCTCTTCTTCTAATATAAACGCCGTCAGACATTTTCAGGCTATCCAGGAACCCTGTAAAAAGTAATCCACGCTGGTCTCGAAGAAAAGCAACATCAAAAAAGGCAAGTAGCGTCATATTTGCCGCGCCAAGATTATGAACTGGTGCAAACATATGGTAAAGGTCAACCGGCCTAAAGGACGTCTCTGTCATTAACATTCCTGCTTCTGCTGTACTCCTTGCCATGACAAGCGCAATGACAAAGAGAAAAACGCCAAATTCGAAAAATGCAACCCAGAGTGACATCCCAGCAAGCCATGACCAACCTGCAATTAGCGCAAAGCTGCCAAGCAATCCCCACACAGCTACACGATATGGCATCAACTCATTGGTATCATCCATCCGCTCTACACCCAAGGCAGTTCGAAATACGCGCCTAAGGTGGGGTAAAGAGACATAAATCAGGTATCCAACCAAAACAAAATACGCACCAGCAGTCTGATATGCCACAAAAAGATGCGTGCCATATACTGGCATGCGTTCCAGTTCCATTCCAAAGGACGCAGCTACTACGTCCTGGAAGCGCGCAAGAAGAGCAAAAAACCAGAGCGAAAAAATAAGTTCAGATGGCAGGAGGAAGAAGAACCCTATCGCTGCAAAGGAGACGTAAATCCACCAGCAGTAAATTTTGTCCCATGGCGGATTGACAAGATATGGATTGAGAAGTAGCTGGAGTGTTATTTCAGGAATGTTTGGAAACCAATTATGCAAGCCATTGAATGAAAATACAATAACAGGAAGCGCCATGCCGCCCCACAAGAGCTTATCCCTTAATATTGACCCGTCCTGCTCATCTTTAACAAGTTCAAGCGGCGGCTGAACCAATGGAAATGATAGCTTCTCATTATCAACCCATTGGCGTCGCAGGATAGTAGCCATGCATAGAAAAGCAAAAATTACTAATAATACCAGCACACCCCATGCTAAAAGAGGTAACGACCAGGCATGCCAAGGAATCGTTTCACCTGCCCGAAGTCCTTCAAAGAAACGGATTGCGAGAGATTGACTTGGGCCCGATTCTGGGTCAAAAGGCACAAGCCACTTTTTAATATGTGGGTAGAAAAGATCATGCCACCTGTTACTTGGATTAGCAAAGTAATTTGGTGTCACTAGCAAAGGAATAATCTTCTCAAGAATCCCACGGGAGCAAACCATAGCGGCGACAATTATCATGCAGTAAATCATTATAAGCTCGGCTGCATTTAGAGCAAATCTGGCTGCTATCCTATGTAAACCCTTGTTCAACAAAACAACAAAGAAGAATATGCCAATAGCAGCCGGAGGCATTTGGAGAAAACCAACTTGGATTCGCCCAATTACCAATTCAGCGTATGATACGATAAAACACACAACTACAACGAAGAAAATGCCTATAAAAAGCGCACGTATCGATATGCTTGATTTTTCTACTTCAAGCGTTGAAACCTTTAAACTTGGGTTTTTGTTAGCTGATTTTTGAGAGCTAATTTGTGCTTTCCTGTTCATTACTTACAAATGGCGCTGGGAACAAAAGGCTAACAAGATAAGCAGCCACAATTGCGCCGACTAGCGAGAAGGGTAAAATAAACATAAAAGATACTTTGACTTCGTTACCGGTCAAAGCCTTAGAAATTTCCCCATAGTACGAGACAACTGCGCCTATTACAAATCCCGAAAATATGGCCGCCCAAGCTCCCTGACGGTTTATTCTTTTAATAAAAAACGCCATGATAAATAGAGCTGCCATTGGAGCGATGAAGCAACCATTTATTTTTTGTGCAACCTCCATGAAATTCCCTTTTATAAAATGCTGCACAAAACTAACTAAGATAGCGATTGCTCCCACAATGATTCCTATTAACTTTGCCTTTCTCACCCGTTGGCGCTCGTCGCTTGAACGAGAAAAGATTCTTGCAAAATCAACCATTATCACGGTCGTAATTGAGTTGACGCCAGATGATACGCTTGACATAGCGGCCGAGAAAAGTGCGGCAATCAAAACTCCCGAAAGGCCTGTTGGAAGCACATGCGCTATAAACCAAGGGAAGACATCATCAGCACCGCGTTTGAGCAAATAGAGCTTACCTTTAACTTCCCCCATCATCGACATCTTATGAACAACTTCGTCAAGCACACCCGGCTTCGCATTTAATAGAAGTTCATTAGCAGCAGGTATGGTGCTAGGATTGTGAATAAAGTAGCCCACTAAAGCTGCTCCACAAAAAGCCAAGACGCTAGCCACCATAGTATTTGCAAAAGCATTTGTGAGAAAACTTCTTCTTGCCATCCGGGCATCCCTAGTGCTTAGGTAACGTTGAATTGCAAGTTGGTCTGAGCTAGCTGTGCAAATCCACCAAACGATATACATAAAAATAATCCCTAAAACGGTTATTCGCTCTGTCAGGTCAAAGGAAAACAACTTTACATTTGGCCATGATAGCCCGCCTGCAATTACAGGGTCATGGAAGTTTGGCCACCAACCGGTTAGACTTCCTGAACTGTATATAGCAAATGCCACAACCGCCAGTGCACCACCAAAAAGAATGAACGCTTGAGTTACGTCAGTAATGATAACAGCGCGTATTCCACCCATCGTTGTGTAAGAAATCGTAATTATACCCACAGCAAGAATAACGCTTTCGAGCGGCCATCTAGTCATCTGAGAAACAGCGCGACTACAAGTATAAACAACAAGGCCTGTCCATGTAATGCGAGTAAGAATGAATAAAACCGCTGCGGCTTGACGTATACCCATCCCAAATTGTTTCTCGAGAAGTTGATACCCTGAGGTTATCTTATGCTCCATTATCTTTGGAATGACAAGGTATCCAATGAAGAAAAAGGAAAGCCAAACCGAGAGTTGAGACCACAAAACGCCAAAGCCATTGGCAATTACTTCGCCTGGCATGGTCAAATAAGTAATAGTACTAATAAGCGTAGCCATTGTGGAAATGCCCACAATAAACCAATTCATGCTACGACGACCAAGGAAGTATTCATTTGTATCCGTCTGCCGCTTGGAATAATATATCCCGATGCCCAGCATCCACAGCATGTAAATTGCGACAACCAGTGCATCCCAATAGCTCAGGCTCTTACTCATTAATAAAGCTCCAGGTTCTTAATAGTAAAAATTGATTAAAATCAAAGTCTGTAGACATATTTTATGCTATATTAAGCTTCGCCATTAAGTTAAGACAAAGTTGCAAGGTGTGCGCTGCCTCAGCAAAGCTAGTTCGCATTGGCGCACCACCGTCAATTGCCGCCAAGAACGCCCTTGCCTGTCTCCTGAGTGCATCCGCATAGTCAGCTCGCTCGACTTGCAAATCTTCCCAGTTTTTGTGAAAAATTTTGCACGTGAATTCTGGCTCGATTACACGCAAAAACCCCTCCACGCCAGCAAAATCTAGTATATTTTCATTAACTGGCTGGAATTGGTTGATATGCACCGTTCCCAGAGCGTCATTCTCCTTAAACTTACAAGAAAGAGCTACCGTATCTTCAACTTCCACTCCCTCAAGCGCCAGATGTTCGACATATCCGCACATTTCTTCAATCGGTCCCATATACCATTGGACAAGATCGAGAAAATGGGTTGCGCAGTCTAGTAGACAACCTCCACCTTGATCACGCCGCGCATAGTAAATTTCTCGGTAATCGGGCCTGTATGTTGTGAAAGGCTGGCCACCGTTTACGCGAGCGATAAGGACTTTCCCAAGCCTGCCTGATTTTACCAGCTCACGCGCCTTCTCATGAGCTGGGTGATACCGGCGAACATATGCTACACCTGACGGCGGCGCTCCCGGTTTTTCTGCTAGCTTTAGAAGTTCCTCAACGGCAGCATAAGTATGAGAAAGAGGCTTTTCGGAAAGCACAGGCACTCCTTCAATCAGGCAACGAATCGAATAAGGAACGTGCGTAGGTGCAGGTGAACATATTACCACACCGTCAAACTGTTTAATGTCAATCGAATCCCAATCCTCAACCGAAATTTCTACACCAAACTCAGCGCGTGCCCGGGCCTTTGCCTCCTCTCGAGGGTCAATTACTGTTAAATGCGGTTTGGGGTTCTGAGAGCTGAAAGCCCTCAGTTGTTTCAGACCAATGCTACCTGCTCCGACAATCAGAATGCGCTTCGCCAAATTTATTCTCCTCCTCAAATTTTGAGAGTCTGACTGCCAACTTTTCGGCGCTCTAGCGTCCCAATATGGCATCCATTGCACGCGAAGTGTTTTCAATAAGAACCTCTGGGTAGTGTGCATACGGAGGAATCATCTCAGCCGTAAGCGGTCCATCATATCCAACTTCTTTCAGTGCCTTAATTACCGCTGGCCAATCCACATCACCAGAAAGAAGGTCTACAAAACCAGAAGCTGTTCCTACGCTTCTTCGAAAATCTTTGAGATGCACGCGTCGAATTCGCTTCCCAAGGACAAGGATCCAATCTTGAGGGTAGCCGATATAAACACAGTTCCCAACGTCAAAATAAACAGCCACCCAGGGACTTCTGAACTGGTCCACAAAATTTGCCATTTCCATCGGACTAAGCAAGAACTTATTCCACACATTCTCGACACAGAGAGTCACGTCTGCCGCCTCAGCATCGCCAATGAGTTTGCCTATCTCCTCTGAGGCACGTTTGTATGCATCCCCATATTTGACAACAGGTATGGAAGGATCCCATGGAACATCAACCGCACCAGGAACGACAAGCAAAGCATCCGTTCCGAGAGCATTGGCAGCAGCAATAGCCTTTTTATGAATCTCAACCGCTTTAGCCCGAATGGAAGTATCATCCGACGTAAAAGGCCACTGAAAACCTAGTGCACAGGCAAGACTGGCAATCTCAATTCCAGTATCTGCGATTGCCTCTTTTAATTGCTTAAGGTCATCCAATTTCGAATCGAGTGAAATTTCGCCGGTTACTGAGAAAGCTAGTTCTATAGCATCAAACCCAGCGACTTTTGCCTCCTTGCACGCCTGAACAGCAGGTTTTGATGCCTCTAAGCCGCCTGGAAATGCCCAGTAACTTATGCTCTTTATCATAGCTTTACTCCTCCTAAAATCTTATTGGTTCGCAAAACTAAGGCTATACGCTAACTGCTTGCCCAGTCTCTGCTGATTGCCGCGCAGCAAGACAAAGGCGTACAGCATAAGCAGCTTCCTCTGGTGTAATTATCTGTGGCATTAGACCTTTCTCGATGCAATCAAGGAAGTACACAATTTCGTTATAGTATCCTCCGAGCGAGGAAACGTTGCCGCCTGCGTCAGCCGAGCCTGCGGTCGGTTGAGGCACCTGAGGATACTCCTCAGGCTCACCTTCAGGCTGAAGAATTAGCGATGGAGAAGCGGTTGCATCGAAGAAAATGACACCTTTCTCACAAACAACCCTTATCTGGCTAGTAAATGGAAACCCTTCTGGCATTGCCAAACACCCAACCGCTTGGCTAGACATACCATTTTCGTGGCCTATTAGCATGGTAAGCGCCGAATCATAAGCGCCTTTAGCAGTTTTTATTCCATATGCAACAACCTGTTTTGGCCTTCCAAGAACCCAAACAAGGAAGTCAAGATCATGAATGTGGAGATCGAGTATTGCACCACCGCTTCTAACTGGGTCGGCAAGCCATCCCTGCCATGCCCAAGTAGCTGGGGCACTCAGCCTTTGAGCTGTAGCCCATAAAGGCCTTCCCAACCTGCCAGAATCAAGAATTGACTTTAGCACTTGGCACTCTGGCCAAAATCTTACTACATGACCTATCATTAATTTGCTTCCGGACGCTTTCGCCGCAGATACCATTCTTTCACAAGAAACCATGCTCAAGGAAAGCGGCTTTTCGCAAAAAACGTCTTTTCCAGCATCTAGCGCTTTTAGAACATGTTCTTCATGCATATATGTGGGTGTACATACGTCAATTGCATCTACGTCTGACCCCTGAAGAAGGGCATCAATACTTTCGAATGCTTTACAACTAAGCTTGCTTGAAGCTTCAGCACGGCGATCTTCTTCAATGTCAGCAACAGCAACTACCTTGGCCTTTCCGCTAGCCTTGTAGCATTCAGCGTGCATTTTGCCCATAAAACCATAGCCTATTAGACCTATTCTCACCATTGAAACCACCTCTTAAGAAGGGATCTTCTAGTCTTACTAGCTTATTTCTTTTTAACGCCTCAACCGTCCTTCGTAGCAAATAAGAATTTACTACTTAGCAGAAGGTAGAAACCTCTAAGAGCTTGAAAATCATTGTGAATACAATTAACTGGAGGGCTAGGTCCGTGGGAATAAAACATAGTTTAGCAGTTTGTTTTGCACTTGTCTTTTTTCTCTTTTTCCAAGCAAATTCATACGCACAAGAAGGACAAAAAACAAACATTGATAAAGGAGTTAATAGGAAAACCTTGGCCCCTGAAACCGAGCTACCAAAGAACCGAAAGGATGCATTACAAGTGAGACGAATTGAATGGGAAAAGACTAAAATCGACGACGGAGCTTATGAATCTGCTTGCGCGTTCGATGTAAACAATGACGGCAAGCTTGACATCATATGTGGCGGCTTCTGGTACGAGGCGCCGAATTGGACAAAACATAAGATTCGCGATGTCATGTCCGCTGGTGAGTATTTCGATGATTTTTCGACCATTCCAATGGACGTGAATGGCGATGGGTTCATGGATTTTATCACCGGCGGATGGTGGGGCAAAACCCTTTCATGGATTGAAAACCCCAAAGGACAGACAGTTGAATGGAAAAAACACGACATAGCAGAAGTTGGCTCAATTGAAACTACGCGCGCCTGGGATGTTGATGGGGATGGACAACTTGAAATTGTGCCCAATACTCCCGGCAATCCTCTGAGGGTTTTCAAGCTGGAAAACGGCATATTCAAAGAATATATTATAAGCAAGGAACCACAAGGGCATGGCTTGGGATTCGGAGACCTACTTGGCAATGGAAAGGGTTGCTTCATCACCCCAAATGGATGGCTTGAATCCATGGGCGACCCCCTCACCGGCGAATATGTCTTCCATCAGGAGTTCCAGCTTGGTAGCGCTAGTGTGCCAATTATTGTAGCAGATGTTAACAAAGACGGCACAAACGAGCTGATTGTTGGCCAAGCACATGGTTATGGGCTCGATTACTACACACAAAAGATTGAAAATGGCAAACGTATATGGACCAAACATCCAATCGACCCATGGTTCTCGCAGTATCACGAGATGCAATGGGTAGATATTGACGGTGATGGAGAATGCGAACTTGTAACTGGCAGCCGTTTCCGTGCTCATTGTGGCAATGAGGCAGGTGAGACGGATATTGTTGGCATTTGGTACTTCAAATGGAATGGAGAATCATTCACAAAATGTGTGATTGATTATGGGAAAAAAGGCGACCATTCTGGCACTGGCATCTTTATGTGGATAGGTGATATTGATAGCGATGGCAGACTCGACATAGTCGCACCCGGAAAAGAAGGATTGTTCCTCTTCAGAAACCTAGGGCCAGAAACCGCAGGAAATCAAAAATGATTGCCAATCGGATTTTGCCCACCGTAAAGGAATCTGGAAAATGAAAGGTCTCCTGTGTCTAATTGGACTTGTCGCCATGATTACAAGAGCAGAAGCAGCAGACGGCGTAGCAATTCAAACATCGGAATCTGGTAAGCGCTATTTGGTTTATAATGGCAAGCCCCTTCTAGCCTTCGGACCTGGCGACGAAAAAATGCTAATTTCAATTAACAACCCCTCAGAAGTTCGCAAGTGGGCAAAATGGCAAAAAGATAATGGCATGTGTCTAATTCGAACCTACCCAACCTGTGTTCCAACGCCCGGCTGCCTTCATCCATTCAAATCGAAAAATGGAAAATGGGATATAGACGCCTGGAACGACGAATACTTCAAGAATATGGAGCGCTTTTTTTCCATTCTGGAGGAATATGGCATTGTGGTTCATCTACAGCTTTGGCAAATTGTGTGGTTCAAAGAAGATAAACCTGATAGATGGGCGATGAACTATATTAATCCTGCCAACAATGCCAACGAGTGGACTCGCGCTTATCCGCACGGCGCCGACTATATGAACGCCCTAACAGATAGCCCTGGTGGAAGACACCGCAAAGAATGGGTAATGCGAATCCTTAACGCAGTAAATGGTCACAAGAATGTTTGGATTGACGTAATTAATGAACTTGGCAACGGCGGAATTGGGAATATGAAATGGGCACACGACGTGGTATCTTGGATTCGCGAATGGGAAAGAACTAACGGCCATAAGCTACTCGTCGGCGTAGATATGTGCAACTTCAATGCCGGTGCTTTTGAACCTTTTGAGAAAGACTATGACCTGCTAATATTCAATGAGCTTCACAGAGATGAAGCTCTCCAAGCGGCAAAGCAATATAACAAACCGATGGTAAGTGTACGCTCAAGCGATGGAAGCAACAATCGTGAAGACTACCTTTTCATAGACGCCGAAAGCACCAGTCTTGAGCACCAAACTCGATATCGAACGCTATGTTATCGAAGTATATTCTCTGGACTGCAATCCATTGGTGCGTATTGGAAGTCCGAAATTCGGGAAGTAAACTACACCGACATGAAAGATTGGGCACAATATGCTCGTGCTTTGAGAAGATTTTGGGAAAAGATTAGCCATGCCTGGCCAAATCTAGAAGTAGACGATTCAATCGTTTCCAAAGCAATAACTCCATTTGCTTACGGCATGAAATCCAATCAATTATATGCTGTATATCTTGAATGCGGTCCGCATACGGCAGGCAATCATTATCAATCTTCAATACTTGAAATTAAATGCCCGTTTGTCAATTATCATGTTGAGCTGTTTGACACTAAGAAAGGCGTATCCCAGCGTGTAGGCAGCTCACGCAGCAAAGACAAAATTGTCATCCAGCTTCCAGAATTCATAGATGATGTAGTGGTTCTTGTATGGCAAACCAGAAGCAAAGAATAAAGATTAATAAATTTGGAGTTAGGGCCGTTGTGTTTAAATAATACATTTTTAAAACGCTGATAGGAGGGTTTTTCAAATGCCAAAAATTGCAATGATTGGTGCGGGAAGCGTCATTTTCACAAAAACACTCATGAACGACATAATGGCAACGCCCTCACTTCAAGAAAGTGAGTTTGCGTTGATGAGTCCAACGGAGATCAAGCTTCGCAAGATGGAAGCCTTCGCAAAGGACGTAATTCGAGAAAATAACCTTCCAACTAAAGTTTGGGCAACCACCGACCGCAGGAAAGCCTTGGATGGAGCCGACTATGTTGTCATTACAATCCAAATTGGCGGCATGGATGCCTTCCAAGCTGATTATGAGATTCCACTGAAATACGGAGTAGACCAATGTATCGGAGATTCACTTGGGCCAGGTGGTGTTTTCCGAGCCCTAAGAACCATACCAGTGCTAATAGACATCGCTAATGATATGAAGGAACTTTGCCCTGATGCCCTCATGCTCAATTATGCTAATCCAATGGCAGCTAATTGCTGGGCTCTCGGTACTGTTCCTGGATTAAATTTCGTCGGCCTCTGCCATGGCGTCCAAACAACCATGGATCTAATTGCCGGATATGTTGGAATACCAAAGGAACGTATTGACTTCCTAGCCGCCGGAATTAACCATATGGCGTGGTTCCTCAAACTCGAGGTAGACGGCAAAGACATTTATCCCATCCTAAGAGAAAAATTCGAGAAGCCTGAATACTACATGAATGAAAAGGTTCGCGGCGAAGTATTCAGACATTTTGGATATTTTATGACAGAAAGCACTGGCCATCTTTCAGAATATGTACCATGGTTCCGCAAAAACAAAAAGGCGCTCGAACTTTACTGTGACCAACCTGACTTTGGAGGCGCTTCTGGAGCATACTACAAATACGGACGTATGCTGGAAGAAAAATTCCGTACAACCGATCCACTCAGCATTGAAAGCAAAAAACTTGAGCCGCGAAGCGCAGAATACTGCTCGTATATAATTGAAGCAAAAGAAACAGGAAATATCTTCCGACTAAACGGAAACGTGAGAAACGATGGGTATATAACCAATCTACCCAATGGATGCTGTGTTGAGGTGCCAATCTACGTTGACAAAATGGGTTTGCATCCAACAGTCGTAGGAGAGCTTCCGCCACAGTTGGCGGCGCTGAATCTCACTAACATAATAGTGCAAGGCTTGACAGTTCAAGCAGCGCTGAAAGGTGACCCAGAGCTTGCGGCGCAGGCAGTGGCATTAGACCCACTCACCTCAGCAGTTTGCACTCTCTATGAAGCCCGCGAGATGACGCGCGAGATGTTTTCGGCAGAGGCAAAATGGTTGCCGCAGTTCGCAGGGAAGGAGCTTAAGCCGCTTCCAATAATTGAAATACCGCCCGATATTGTTCCAGCAGATGTCCCGCTAGACCCTGCATTGGCGATAGCAAATAGGTTTGGCAAGCTAGCGAGTGCATAATTAACAGCGAATAGAAACGCTTTTCGCCAGGTGATATCGTCTAAAAATTCATAGTATGGAGATGAATCCATGGAAAAAGTTCGCATAGGCTTTGTTGGCGTTGGTGGCATGGGGCAATGTGCACACCTGCGAAACTTTGTCACTGTGCCCGACTGCGAAGTTGTTGCAATAGCAGAAGTTAAAGAAAAACTTGGGAAGCTTGTGGGCGAGCGATATGGTATTCCCAAAGTGTATAGAAACCATGAAGATATGCTTGCATCAGAAAAGCTAGATGGTATTGTCGCATCACAACCGTTTAACCGTCATGGCACCCTAATTCCAGAGCTGGCTAAGGCAGGTATCCCAATTTTCACTGAGAAACCTTTAGCTGGGTCAATTGAAAACGGAGAGAAGATAATTCAAGCTCTTGAAAAAGCAAGGACTTGGCAAATGGTGGGATACCACAAGAGAAGTGACCCTGCAACAATGTACGCCAAGGCTGAAATTGACCGTCTCAAAAATACCGAGGAATTAGGCAAGTTGAGGTATGTACGAATCCTCATGCCTGCAGGTGATTGGGTTGCAAACGGCTTTATAGGCTTAATTACCTCTGACGACCCGCCTCCAGCACTTGAATGGGATCCTCCTGCTAGCGACATGGACGAGGAAACTTTTAAAGAATATACAGCCTTCGTAAACTATTACATTCACCAAGTAAATCTCATGCGCCATCTTTTGGGTGAATCGTACAAAATAATTTTCGCTGACCCATCTGGTGTTGTCCTCGTAGCCCAAAGTGAGAGCGGCGTTGCTGGCACAATTGAAATGTCGCCCTACCGAACAACAATTGACTGGCAGGAGTCAGCACTTGTTGCATTTGAAAAAGGCTGGATCAAGCTGGAATTGCCTGCTCCAATGGCAACCCATCGTCCTGGCAAAGTAGAAATAATGCGCGACCCTGGAGGTGATGTGACTCCAACGACAATGTGCCCTATCCTTCCTTGGATTGGCGCCATGAGACAACAAGCGATGAACTTTGTGGCGGCAATTAAAGGTGAGATTAAACCATTGTGCGAGGCACATGAGGCGCTGGAAGATTTGAAGGTTGCCAGAGAATACATTCGTTTACTAAGAGGTAAGTAAATAACAGTCATGGTATTAGGGATGACACTCAAAGACAGCTAGGCTGGCATAAGGTATTTTCCATTCGGATAGATAATAATTATGGATTTGTCATTTTTTCTGCTGCTTGTACTGCATTTCTAGCAGCCTCGGCCGCTTTGGATTCCTCACCAAGGGCATAGTAAACGCGAGAAAGGTACTTCCATGTATCAGGCAAGCCGTCAATTTTTGCGGCACGTTCTAATTCTTTTTTTGCAAGGGATAAATTGCCTATTGTTGCATAAATCGTTCCCTTGTTAAAATGAATCCTTCCAATATCTGGCCAAAGCTTTTCCAAACGGGTGTAAGTTGACAGAGCAAAATTATATTCCTTTACTGCAGTATAGCAGATTGCCAAATTGTACATAGCACTTACATTGGTGGGGTTAATGAGAAGAACCTTGCGGTAGATAGGTATTGCCTCCTCCATTAGGTTTTGACCAAAGAGGCTGTCCGCCCTTTTTTGCCCGATGGAACCAATAAATGAACAAACTGCATGTACCGAACCGCAAATAAAAAGCAAAAATACAAGTGCAAAACACAAAATTGAAAGCAGACGTATACTATTCCCTGCTTGAAAGTCTTTTGTGTGCGTTTTCCAACTTCCCAGTCCACTTAACAAGCCAAGAAATAGCCAAAAGTAAACACCACCAACGGAATAACGCATTGCGACACCAACAAGATTGCACATAAGAAAACCTAATATTGCACCAACCAGTACACTTGATGTAAGCGTCTTTTCAAAAGACTTACGAACTGCAAAAACAACCGTCATTCCCAGCACCAATAAGAAAATTCCCAATCCTACGATGCCTATTTCTGCAGCAACCTCGATAAATTCGTTATGCGCATGTTCGGAAGCAGTAGCAATTCCGGTGTAAAAGAATGATGGTGTCAACTTATCCGGCATATAAACTTTCAGCGCACCTGGGCCAATGCCAATTATCGGATGTTCAAGAAACACACGATATCCCGCCCGCCATTGCAGAACCCTTTGAATGTTAGAAAGATCTTTTGCATCAAGTGAAGTCTTTGCTCGCTCGAAAATCCCACCATTAAATGATACTGACACTGTTACTCCAATGAGGACTGCTACTCCAGCACCAACCTTTCCTGCATCTTTAAGCGTGAAACTGCGCGTCCCAAGCATTATTGGCAAGCCGAATCCAATCACCAAGGCAAGCAATAGACCAAACCATGGACCGCGGGAGTAAGTCCATAAAAGACATGCGAGCTGCATTCCTGCTAGAACAAGTAGCCCCCATCTGCGCAAGGCGTTTTCTTCATCCAAATAAAGCATAAGCGTAATCGGAATAACAAGTACAAGATATGCGGCGAAGTAGGTTGGGTTGCCAAAGCTCGCCAAAACACGCTCATATGATGGGTAAGCCCACATGATGGGGTCGAGTCCAAAGCGCTGGATGATTGCATAAATGCAAGGAATTACCGATGAAAGCGCGAGTATTGAAAACGTATTGCGGATTTTATCGGCTTCTCCAAGATAACGCGAACCTAGAAAATAAACGAATACATACGACAATATTCGAATTGCTTCGGGCCTAGTCGCCCACTGGTATTCGGCGTTTAGGGCAGAAACTATATTCCATACAAGAAAGGCAAGTATTACAAAGTCAGGTGGCGTCCACTTTATCTTCAAATTCCTTTTGCCAATTAATCCAATAAGGATAACCGCAGCGGTTGCAAGAAGACCTAAATTCAGTATAAGGTTTTTAATCTCGGTAGGATCAGCGGTTACCGTTGTGAAAGCGGAAGGGAGAATTAAAAGCAGAGTATACGAGATAAATCTAATGGCGTTCGATATCGGTTCACGCTTTTTCATTTTCAGCGATCCCGGCTCTAACATTTTACGAACTCTAGCTTTACAGTCTTCTTAGTCGAAACATCAACCTCCCAGGTAAGCATTAAAATTTGTTATTTTATACTTGCCGTGTCCTCAGCCATTTCATCCAATTTTCTAAACCATCGCCTGAGCTACAAGATATCTTTATTAACCTACGGCCGATGTTTGCAACACTCTCCTCAAACTTGACAAGGTCAAAAGACACATAGGGAGAAATGTCAATCTTGTTCAAAACCACTACTGAAGCCGAACTAAAGATCGCTGGATACTTGAGAACCTTATCATCACCTTCAGGAATACTGCACACTACTACTCGTGCTGTTTCCCCTAGGTCGAAGCTTACAGGGCAAACAAGATTGCCTACGTTCTCAATTATCAAAACATCAAGCGAAGTAACATCAATTCTGTCCAATGCCTTTCGCACCATGCTTGCATCAAGGTGACACGCTCCACCTGTGTTAATTTGCACAACTGGCACACCGTGCTTAGCAATTCGCTCAGCATCGAGAGAAGTCGCAAGGTCTCCCTCAACGACACCAATTTTCAAGTCTCCTGCCCGAGATAGGGTTTGCTCTATTAAACTTGTCTTTCCGGCGCCCGGTGAACCCATTATGTTAACAACAAAAAGCCCGAATTTTTCGAATTCGGCCCTCATTTCACTAGCAAGCAGGTCATTCGCTGCCAGAACTTTTTGCACTACTGGAATCTGCATTTTCTACCTCGATTGAATCAACAAACAATTCCCTTCCGGTGATTAGCTTTCCTTTGTGGCTAGAACAGCGAGGGCATGCGAACACGCTTACAAGAGGAATGTACTCATGACCACAATTTTCGCAAGCATATGCTACTGGCACTTGCTCAACGGCAACTTCTGCACCTTCTGCCAGCGTACCTTTTGCCAAAATTCCAAAGTAAAACCTCAAGCAGTCGGGCTCGACAGTTGACCATTCGCCTACCTTCAGGGAAACCTTAGTTACTCGAGATGCACGCGCTTTCGCAGCTTCTTTCAGCACAATAGAAAGTACGTTTTGGGTGATTCCTAACTCATGCATTAACAATATACTACCGCATGGAAGTTCAAAACTCAATCTTTAACATTTCTTTCGAACTTCTGTCATGTGGTTTCCCGACCTTCGGGTTTTCAGCAACCGCCACTTTTTATTAGATGTGTTGATTGTTTGGACATAAGATGCGGCTTCTTTAATTGGCGGGTAGACTGCCTTTGGGTAAAGCCCAACCCCCAAGCAAAGGATAGCAAGAATCAACATTGAAATCACAACAGTTAGAGGTGCTTCTCGAACAGATGTATCAGCAACTGCTTCGCTTTCTTTACCCCAGAATATGTTTTTAGCAGCTTTCAAAAGCACCACAAGCGTTACCAAGCTAGCAGCTATACCAAATCCAACAGCCCACCAGTTACCTGCATCTGCGCCAGCGACGAACAGCGCAAGCTTGCTATGGAAACCATTAAGAGGAGGAATACCAGAAACCGCCAGCGCTCCTATAAAGAAGCAAAAGCTTGTGATAGGCATTTTCTTTGCGAGGCCACCTAGCTGGGAAATATTTCGCATCCCAGTAGAGTAGATTACCGCACCCGCCGCAAGGAAAAGCAAAGCCTTTGCAATAGCGTGATTTACCATGTGAAAAAGTCCAGCATATATACCCAACTGCGTACCTATTCCAAATCCCATAAGTATATAGCCTATTTGGCTGACGGATGAATATGCAAGCATCCGCTTTAAGTCATCCTGTGCTAGAGCCATGAGATCTCCGATTACAAGCGTGAATACACCAAGTCCAAGTGCAAACATCGCGACAGGCGAGAAACTAGGATAGAAAATTGTAACTGTTCTCACAAGAGCATACATCGCGACCTTAATCATCACGCCCGAAAGAAGCGCCGAAACTGGTGTTGGCGCTTCTGCATGAGCATCTGGCAACCATGGATGAAATGGCGCAACTCCGGCTTTCGTTCCAAACCCAATAATCAGAAAAGCCGAGGCAAGAACTATTGTTGTAATGGGAAAGCTGCTGGCATGTAGTTTTAGTTCAGATATTAGCAATCCCTTGGCTCCCCCTACCCCAGGCAGGTTTGAGCCGGTGGCATATAAAAGCACGCAACCAAAAAGCGAGAAAGTTATGCCTACGGTAAGCAGCATTAGATACTTGTAACCAGCTTCCAGCGCTCGCTTATCCCAATAAAATGCAACAAGAAGGCCACTTGCAATAGTGCTTGCTTCAACTGCCACATATAACATAATTATATTGTTAGAGAGGCATGCCCAGATCATGGTAGAAATAAAAAGCATTAGCCAGCCGTAAAAAGCTGTTAATCTACCACTGGTGGTTGTATGCGGAAGCCCACCTTCTTTTACTTGATGCCGCATGTATTTAAGGGAATAAACAACTGCCACAAAGCTAACAAGCGAGACCATGCTTATTAGCAAAGCGCTCAAAGAATCAGCATATAGCTGTGTTTCAAAGGAAGTTAAAATCTCGCCATGTAGTGTTTTATATCCAATTATCACGGACAATATCAAAGCAAAGGTAACGCCTGCAAAAGCCAGGGTCTCACGCAACCATGAAACAAATCTTCCGAAAGCAAATATTAGGAGCGCCGTTGCAGTCGGAACAAAAATTACTAACGCTGGCAATACCGAAGCCGTTTCTACAGCCGAATGATTCATACCGCACCTCTACCAGTGTAACTCTGAGAGTTTGAATGTATCTGTCGTGCCGAATTTCGACCGGATTCCGCCGATGATGTAAAGCAATAAGTAGACTGTCACTACTACTTCGGTGGCGATACCGGCAAGCGCCGTTTCGCGAATCGTAGGCGCAAGGCTAACCAAGCTCAGATGCACGCCATTCTCCAAAAGACAAAGGCCAATAACCGTCTTTATGGCATCACGCCTAGTCAAGATGGCATATAGTCCCAGC
The DNA here is from genome assembly GCA_023511795.1 of Armatimonadota bacterium. Taxonomy (NCBI): domain Bacteria; kingdom Bacillati; phylum Armatimonadota; species Armatimonadota bacterium. Next base: position 114,241 of record JAIMAU010000005.1, read on the forward strand.
ACAAATACAGTGAATGCTACAGCAAGGTTGGTATTGGCAATCTCCGCCAATTCCTGGGTCTGCGCTACAAACAAACTTGCATGCATATGAGTAAGTTTGTACATGACAGCGAGCAGCGCAATCAGTATAACCGCTGAAGGGCCAAAGCCAATGAGGGGTTTTGTTTCCTGCTCATGACCAGCGGTTGCATTCCAAAGAAACCATGGCACTAGTACCGCCTTTGTAATAAGTGCAGTAACCGCCCAGTAAAGCAATGCCGAGTTCTGAGTAGAATATGCAAAAAGTAGTCCACATATCAGCAATGCCTGTGCTAGATATGCAACGGTAGAATGGCGTAAATTCCTAGCTTCAACAGCTGCAAAGCTTGTTAGAATCATTAGCAAGCTTAGTGTATGAATTAATTCGGGACTAATGTGTGTCATTGTCTACACTCCAATTACCGCAAATGCTAGTGCTGCAAAAGCCACAAACAATACCCTAGCCATATAGTTCATTAATTGGTCAATCCTCAATCTAGGATTTACCACATCAATTACAGCAACCAGAATCAGAAGTATGAGGACTTTTACCAAGCCAATTAAGAAAGCAAGGATGTTTGACCCGACGACAGGCCAAGGAACAAACACTGATACAAAAAGAAACGAAAAAACGAGTTGTCGAACGTAAAAAACTAATTTATATAAAGCAAGTCTTGGTCCGCTATATTCCATAAACGGACCTTCTACGATTTCTTGTTCGGCTTCAACTATGTCAAACGGCAATCTTCCAAGATTTGCCTGCAATGCTAGAAAGAAAGCAATTCCTGCAAATATAAGAGAAACAGTAGGACCATTTATCGAGTTCCATCCTACCATATCAGATATTAGAAGACTTTTGGCTTTGAAAGCTGCTGTTAGAAGCGATGCAATTACAATTGGCTCAACGGTAAGAAGCATCATCATTTCTCGGCTAGCGCCTTCATAGGAAAAAGGATTACCAGAGGCAAATGCTCCCAACATAATCGCCACGGCAGCCAGTGAGACTATATATACCCATACGATTATGTCGCCTGCGACGCCGAGTGGGGGACCAAATCCCATGGGTGTTAAAGCTGCAACCGTAAGAAAAGCACCTAGCGCCACCACAGGGGCGATGCGGAATAGCAATCCATCGTTAGGTCTTAAATCTTCCTTGCCCAATAGCTTAAAAATATCAATGTATGGCTGAGTAATTGGAGGTCCTTTCCTTGAGTGAACTACCGCCTTTAGTTTCCTCATTACCCCTTCGAACAAAGGCGCCAACAAAAGAATTAAAATAACATTAACTAAAACTCCACCGACAACCGTCATTCTTTACCTCCAGTGGGTTAGCTTCTTATTAATATGAACAGTATTGCGAAAGCTATGACTGCCCCTATTAGCTGCCAGATCATGTAGACATGGGGCACTCCGCTGTGTGTCCGGCTGACACGTTCAGTAAAGCGTGCCCCTACTTTCAGAATCGGACTGTAGAGCCAGCTATCAAGGTCAAGCACTTTTCTGAAACCCTGCAGCGCTGAGATTTTGGGTATGCTGATGCTTGGATATACTTTTGCAAATGCTGTTTTAAATGGTAAGCAAAAACCATGCGCCCGAAACCTAACTTCTTCAGGCTCGTGTTCCTCTCCACCATACCAATTTACTGTCGAGCGAGATTGGGCACTTCCCAAACGTAGAATAACCAATGATGCCAGGGAACAAAATATCAAGGCAATTAGTGCGTAAATGGGGTTCCATAACCCCGCAACCCCGTTGCCAAAATTCAATGCAATTCCAGAAATGTTCGTACCAAAAAGGGTGGAGAACACCGGTACGTAATTATCCCCAAAGATGTCCTGCGCAGCTCGGTACAAAACAATCAGCGGTAGTATTGGAGCTATACCCAAGATAACGCAAACCACAGCTAAAGCAACTTGAGGGACTCGCATGGCAACTGGCACCTCTCCTCGGGCGCGGCGTGTGCATTCTGCAGGCTGGCCCAGGAAAATTGCGCCCAGCAACTTCATAAACGAGGCTAAAGTTGCAATTGAGATGAACATAGCAATAAGCCCAAGGGCAAGGAATAATGGCATACGAATTCCACCTTGGAACGCAGACTGGTAAATTAACCATTTACTTGCAAAACCACTGAAAGGAGGAATTCCAGCTATCGAAAGCGAAGCAACGACGGCGGCCCCCATTGTTATAGGCATAATTGTGCCCAAACCACCCATTCTGTTTAAATCTCGCATGCCTGTAGCATATTCTGCTGCACCCACGTTTAAAAACAGAAGCGACTTATAGCATGCATGGTTTACAACGTGGTACAACCCAGCTATTAGCGCAAGAACAGCCAAAATGGATTTTGTTTGAATGAAATAGAAGCCTGTGCCTATTCCAAGCAACATATAGCCAATTTGACCAATTATGTGGAAAGAAAGAACTCTCTTTGAATCATCCTCCCTCAATGCAGTAAGCGTTCCAACAAATATAGAGATTGCCCCAAATATAGCAATCACTCCACCCCAGATCGTTAACAATCCAGAGTTGTTAAAGAATTCTAGAAAAGCTCTAACTATGCCGTAAATTCCTATTTTGGTCATACTGCCAGCAAACGCCGCCGATGCAGGACTTGGCGCAGCAGGATAAGCCTGAGGCAACCAACCGCCTAGCGGGAACATGCCTGCTTTTGTTGCAAACCCAAGCATGAAAAGTGCCATAAGGATATGTACCAAGGCTCGGTTATTTTTAGCCATTATCCCAATTGCTCTACTTATGTCTTCGAAAGCAAACGATCCAGACTCTCTGTAGATGACCAACATTGCAACCAAAATACACGCTGCCGCAACATGCGTAACTACAAAGTATGTCCAGGCAGCTTTGACCTTTTCTTCATTCTCCCGTTCAAACCACACCAGCGCCCAGGAAGCCAGGGTCATTATCTCCCAGAAGATAAAGAAGAAAAAGAGATCAGAGATTGTCACTACTCCAACTATCGCCAGAGCCAATAATAGCGCAAAAGGATAGTATCTAGCAGGGCTTCGCTCGCTGTAAACTTTTGCCATAAATTCCACAGCGTATAGCAAGGTTAGCAAACCAACAAATGGAACCACCAGCAGAAACACCGCGCTAAGACTATCAATGTGGAAGGTCAGCGAAGCACCAATAAGATTGAGGCTCAAAATAGGCTGGATATCCTTCTGCCCAGATGCAAGGCAACGCAATGCCAAAACCCAAAGTGCCAGCGTCGCCACGCTCATAAAAAATACTGCCATGTAGCCCGACTTACGCCAATTACCCCGATACGCAATTAAAACAAGGAATCCAATAAAAAGCGAGCCACTGGCTATAAACAAAAGATTTCTTGACACCAAATCCATCATGAACTCTGACCTCCGGTGCTATTTCGGCATAATGCCCTGAACCAATGGGATGCCTACAATCGGTGCAGCAATACAAGCAAGAATTAGCAAAATGAGAATCAAAGACATAGTGTATGGCAAATTAACGTTACTCGCCGAAACCACTTGAACATTTTCAGGCTCATGGTCGGTTTCTGATTTCAGCCTAACACCTAGCCGCATAGGCTTTCCAAAAAAGATCTTTTGCCCAACCCATAAAAACCAAGCGAATGTTACTAAGCTTTCCGCTAGAACTAAAATCAATACAATTGGCCCAAAGACTCCTTGTACTTGCAAAGCACCCGCAAGAACATAAAATTTACTCCAAAAGCATGCAAGCGGTGGAAATCCTGTTAAAGCTAGTGCGCCCACAAAAAATGCAACCGCAACCAACGGCATCGCTTGAGATAGTCCTGATAGCCTCGCCAAGCTTCGAGTTCCAGTAGCATAGGCTATTGCGCCTACCGTTAAAAACAAGGTCGTCTTCGCTACGGAGTGCATTAGGATATGGAGTGCTGCCCCTTGGAATGCAATAATTGCACCTAACGAACCAAGGCCCAGACCGAGCAAAATATAACCTAATTGGGCTATTGTCGAATATGCGAGGAGTCGCTTTAGGTCGTCTTGGAAGAAATACATATACAAAGCCGCAAACATTGTTACAAGTGCAGCTATCGAAACAAGAAGCCCCATACCTAATGGCAGCCCCCAGCCTGCTGAAAGAAGTCTTGCGATTAGAAAAACTCCCGCCTTAACCATGGCGGCAGCGTGCAAATATGCGCTTATCGGCGTTGGAGCTGCCATTGCATCAGGTAGCCACGTGTGAAATGGCAATTGTGCGCTTTTTGCCCATGCAGCTATCAAGAAGAATGCAAACACTCCGGCACGCACACCTATAGGCATTTCTCCTAGGGCAGAGAATTTCATCGACCCTGTTGCGCTGAAAATCCAAACCAACCCTGTAATAAAAAAGAGGCCGCCGATTGATGTCATTACCAGCGCCTTCATTCCTGCTTTTAAGCTTTCAGTATTGTCATAAAATGATATCAGAGCCCATGAGGTAAGAGTCGTCATTTCCCAAAAAATTAGTAATTGAAGGAGCGTAGGTGAAACGGCAATCCCCACCATTGAGCCAACGAATACCAGTAGCCAAAAATAATACCTTGCATACCCACCCCCTAAGGGATGATCTGCATTTTCTGGTGACAAATATCCCGCAGAATAAATTGCTATAATTGCCCCAATTATCGTCGAGGCTAGCAACATAATGAATGCCAGCGGGTCAAACTGGTAACCAAAAAGCCCCTTTGCCGACTCTCCAAGCCAGGGCATGCTACCAAATTGATATGTTTCATTCGGCATATATACTGCCACTAAAACCGCAGTAATAGCCGTGAGCGCGGTTGCTAATATTGCAGTTGGTTTGGATGCCCGGTCCCTTACAGCAAGACATGCTACCGCGCCTAAAAACGGAATTGCGACTACCGCAACTGCCAAGGGTTGCATCTCCAGTCCTCACTTCCTCTACTTGCGGGTTACGACAGGTGTATCCTTCCAAGCTTCAAGATACTCATCTAGGTTGAATCCTGGCGGAAGATGGCTCTCATGCTGTGCACTCACTTTCTTGGGCACTAGACCCAAAGCCAGCGCCGCGCCATAAACTATTGCTTCTGGCCTTGGAGGACATCCTGGGATGTACATGTGCACTGGCACAACCTTGTCTGCCCCACCGAGAACGTTATATGTATCAAACCAAATGTTTCCTCCAACAGCGCATGAGCCAACGGCTATTATGACCTTTGGATCTGGTGTTGCGTCATAGAGACGACGAAGTGCAGGTGCTACTTGCCTGCTAACCGAACCTGAAATCACTAAAGCATCTGCGTGACGCGGGCTTCCAACCAACTTCATGCCAAAACGTTCGACGTCGTAGTATGGCGTTAGGACATCAATGACCTCGATATCGCAGCCATTGCATGCACCGCAGTTGGTGTGGAACAACCAAAGCGATTTTGGAAACATCTTCTTGCAAAGTCCTGCAATCATATTTTTTCCTCGCTTTCACGCACAAGCGACATCCGCTGGACGAACTCAATCGGTGGTTTGACAGGAAATATGCCATGCTTGTTTTCCTCACCAGGACCTCTTCCTCGCCACCGCTTGCTTGGAAACTTATCAATTGCGTTCTCGGTCTCAAAGCACCGCCCACACCGTTGACAGGTTGACATCCATATTGTCATATCAGACCTCAAGTCGCTTTTGTCAGGTGTAGCCGTTTCAAATTCGTCAGTTGGCCAAATTGCTTTTTCAGGACAAACTTCATAACATCTTGCACATTGAATACACCTGTCGAGATAGAATGTAATCTTTGCAATCTCTCCTACATCCTCGATAACAATGCATCTTGGGGGACAAACATTTGCACATCCGCCGCATCCGATGCATTTTCGCGCATCAAATTCGATTTTCCCGCGGAACTTTGGCGGTACTTTTACCGGCTCAAAAGGATATTTAAGCGTGACCCGGCCTGCCCCAAAGCATATCACTGCTTCCTTTAGCTTGGCTTTGAACATTTGCCGTTACTCCTTTTCCCAGGTCTTTCGCTTGCACATTTCCTCAAGCTCTTCCCTGGTGTAAATGCGAATTTCTTTTGTATTTACATCAAGGGTTTCTACGCGCTCGGTGCATGAGAAACAAGGGTCATAGCTTCCAATGCTTATTGGCACATCTGCCAACTCTAAGCCCATGATCATCACACCAACTGCCTGAAGATTCGGATATGTAGGCGCTCTCACTCGCCACCTATAGGGTCTGTTTTCATCACCTGTAAGAACATAGTGATGAGATTCGCCTCTTGCAGCCTCAACCGAGCAAAGCCCTATTCGTCCAGACGGAAGCTCATGGTCAACTTTTGCCATCACAGGACCGCCTGGCATATCGTCTAAAATCTTGCGCACCAGGCGGATTGATTCGAAAAGCTCAAGGACCCTTACCATGGTCCTTGCCCACGAATCGCATCCGTCCTGAACTTGTATCTGCACATCTAAGTATTCATATGCAGCATAAGGATGATCAACTCTACAGTCTATAGGAACGTTTGATCCCCTAGCTACTGGGCCTACTACCCCAATGGCGCGAGCATCTTCTTCGGTGAGTATTCCAACGCCTTTGAGACGAGCCATCAAGGTTGTATCGATTGAAATTGCGTCAACAACAGCTTTTAATTCTTGCTCAACTTTATCCATAACTCGTCTGATGTCCTCAGCAGCTGTCTCATCAATGTCAAAGCGCACGCCACCAATCAAATTCGATGAGTAATGCTTGCGGTTACCAGTTACGCGTTCCATCAGCCACATAACAGGCTCACGGATTCGCCAAGCCTGCATTAATATCGTATCGAAGCCAATAATATGACCAGCAAGCCCAACCCAAAGCAAGTGACTATGTATGCGCTCTAGTTCTAGAAGAAGCGAGCGAATATATTTCGCCCTTATAGGAGTTTCAATCCCGCATGCATCCTCAACCGCCTGGGCATATGCACATGAATGGACTTGCCCGCAGATACCACATATTTGCTGTGCGACAAATGGAATTTGATTGTAATTGAGCTCACTATCACCTAGCTTCTCTACCGCCCGATGGTTGTAGAAACCACGATAATCAGACCCAACTACACGCTCGCCATCAAGAAATAGCCTGAAGTAGGCTGGCTCTTCCAATGTTGGGTAGAACGGGCCAAGGGGCACAACGGTTGTTCCTTCGGGCGCCGGCTTCCTAGGCGGCATATTTTGCTCTTGAGGGAAAATCTCATTATAAGCAAATTCTCGCCTTAAGGGATGAACTCCCTGTGGGAAGTCGTCTGGTAGAATAAGCCTTCGCGGGTCGGGATGCCCAACAGGCACTATGCCCATCACATCAAATGCTTCGCGTTCTGCCCAGCCTGCCGCAGGAATATCAGGGGTTACGGAAGTTATCTTCATATCATCGGGAGGAACAGCCGACTGGAGCACAAGAAATTTCTTTTGTTTATCAAAAGCAAGAATGTAGGATATCCGATAGTCTCCAGTCTTTTGCCGCATATCAGTCGCAACAGTAATAACAAACCTAGCACCAAGTTGCTTGACAGCATGTTTCACTACTGCTGGCAATACTTCGCGAGGAATCGTTGCTACATATTGATTCCGAACATGCTCTTGAAGATCTTGAAGCATGTCAGGAAAATGTGTCCATAGTTCCATTAGAAATTCTTGCTCTTTTACCATCGTTCTCTCCCGTCAGCACTTGCATGCCAATATGCACTGCGAAAGCATATTGAAAATATTAATTGCGGAGCGCTTTACATCTTCGCTCATCGGTGCTCCATATCGAACACAAAAAGGTTGGATTGCTAGCAGACGGCATTTACAACCCAGCTCGCTTTCTAAATATTCCATTGTGAGTTTCAACGGCGCCCTATGGGTATCTAATCCTGAAGCGCTCAGCTCAGTAGAATGCAAAAGCGCAATATCACCAGGGGAACCACTGAAATCAACTGCATCAATAAATAGTACATTATCAGGCGCCATCTCACGGATGCGCCACGTATCGAGTTCCGGCGCATTGCCACTTTCTATAACTTGCACGATGCCGCTTTCAGCAAGCATTCTTGCAACTAATATGCCTACGCCGTCATCCCCATGACCTAACTGTCCAACGCCTACTACAACAGTTCTGCCAGATAATCCCGACGCCAGCTCTTCGATCATTTTTGCCTACAATTTGAGCTCAAATAGTTCTTTCATCTGAGCATAAGTAAAAACAGGACCCTCTGTGCAGAGATAAACATGATTTATACAACAGTGGCCGCACTTCCCAACTCCGCACTTCATATAGCGCTCTTGACTGGTAACAATTCTGTCTTCCGAGAATCCCATTTTTAGAAGCTCTAAAGTCACAAACTTAATCATTATAGGTGGGCCGCAGGTCAAGGCAACAGTATTCTCGCCATCAACTTTCATTTTATCAAAAAGGGTTGTAACGACGCCCACATTGCCCTTCCAGTTTTCATCTCCTACATCCACTGTCTCAAGGACTTGCATGTCATCCCTTTTCGCCCAAGCATCCAGGTCATATTTGTAATTTCTATCTGCGGGAGTACGAGCGCCGTATAGCAATAGGAAATTGCCGTATTCTTTCCTATTAGCTAGTATTTGCAAAATTGCAGGTCGAAGTGGCGCAAGACCACAGCCACCACTAACAATCAGGACATCCTTTCCTTTCATATCCTCAAGTGGCCAACAATTGCCAAATGGCCCACGAATTCCCACTTTCTCGCCTTTTTTAAGAGCATGCATTGCCCTAGTTACCTTTCCGCGCTCGACCACTGTAAGTTCGAAAAATGACCTCTCGTTAGGGTCGGAAGCAAATCCAATTGGGGCTTCGCCTGCACCAAAAACGGTTACTTCGACAAATTGGCCTGGCTCCCACTCAAAAGATTTGGCATATTCTTTATCTTCAAAAGCTAGGCGGAAGGTTTTTGTGTCGGGCGTCTCATCAATGATTTCTTGTACTATGGCAATCATTGGCACATATAGATTAGCACTTGGTTGATCTGTTACGCCCCACATTCTCCTAGGCTTTGCTGGAGTTAGAACCATTTTTACACCTCGGCAGCCTTTTCTTTGGGCGGCAAGAATTCATGCATTTCTCGCCTGATGCGCTTCACTACATCCGGTAATCCAAGCTTAGTCAGGCATGCGGTTATGCAACGGCCGCAACCAACACAACCATGCCGTCCATCGCGAATTATGTATTGGTATGACGTCTTATGGTAAAACCTTCGAGCCACTCGACTTCCAAATGTTGGCCTGGGATTGTGTCCACTTGCTTCTCTAGTAAAACCAGCGTACTGGCAGGAATCCCAGGACCGACATCTAGTAAAGGTCCCGTCGGGTTCTTCGCGGTCATCCACTGTAAAGCAAGTACACACTGGACAAAGGTTCGTACAAGCACCACATCTAAAACAAGTTGAACCCAAATCCTCCCAGATTTTCGCCGGGACCTCATCAGCGGAGATAAAGTTTATTGCTTTTGCCAAATAAGACACTGTTTGGAAGCGGGAGTCGGCTTGAAGTTCAATTTGGCGCCGTGCTTCGATATCAGCAGGCGTCGCCGGCAAAAGCATATATGCCCTTGGTTCGGTTGCCTTTTCTCCTTTGTCGGATCCTACCTCATAAAGAAAACGATCACCAAGGTCAGTCAATTGGACATCAAAACCTGATTCGAGCCATGGACCGGAATCACAACATATACAGAAGCATTCCTCTTTGGGCGGCGTATTACACACAAGATTGAAGAGGACTGTGTTGTTCAGACGTTCCTTATAGTATGGGTCTACTATAGGATAGGAAAAGAAGTTCTCTTGAAACCTAATTGCCGCTACATCGCACGACCTGATTGCTACGATTGCCTGGGGCTGTGGATTACATGTAGGCTCAATTTTAATCTGCTCGTCGCAAGTATAGCGGAACATGTCCTCAAAGTGTGGCAGTAAAAAGCGCTTTGGAGGATAAACTACATGGCCATAGTCCCAATAAATGTCCTTATGTGATTGGATGACGTCGAAAGTTACATCACCTGCAAATAACTGCTTGGGACCAATAAGCTGCATTTCATTAGCCAAGCTTGCAAAAAAAGCTGGTACGTCAGATTTTTTTAAAATCGAGTAATCCTTTTTCATCTCACCGCCTCAATCTTCACGGCATAAGCTTTGTATATCGGAACGCCCGAAACAGGATCGGTTTCATAAGAAGCCAACGCATTCGGCGAATCGCCTCCAAAAAAGTGAGGTACATGCACGCAACCTTTGGGTACTGATTCACTTACCGACAGTACCCTTGTTAGGCTGCACGTTTCGGAAATGATTTTAATTGAACTTCCGGGTCTGATTCCAAGCCGTTCTGCATCAGCTTCGTTCATTTCGGCAAATGTCTCAGGGTATTCACGCGCCAGAACACTACTCCTTGCTGTCATTGTACCGGTCTGCTGATGGAAGTTAATTCGACTGGCAATTAAATAGAATGGATATTCTCCCTCCGAATCCTTAGTAACAGTTTCTATCGGCGCCAACTTTGCTTCGTTTTCCGCAGGAACCCACGGCCGTCCCCATTCTTCATCTAGCTGGCGGAATGATTGCCCCTTGTAGATAGGAGCAGATGAAGAAATTTCAGCCATTACTTTCTCTGGGTCCGCTGACATTTTTGCACCAAGCGCAGCACCCAACATGGCGATTATCTCGAGGTCAGACTTTGATTCTCCTATTCGCTCAAAAACCTTACGAACACGTTGAAGGCGGCGCTCAATGTTTGTAAACGTGCCATCTTTCTCCAAGAAGGAGCATGCAGGGAATACCACATCAGCAATGTTCGCCGTTTCTGTTAAATAAAGGTCAGAAACAGCAAGAAACCCCACCTTATTTAACGCTGAGAGTGTTGCCTGTGTGTTTGGCGCCGAGAGTGCAACGTTTTCGCCAAAGACCAATAATGCCTTCAGTGTACCCGACTCGCATGCTTTTAGCATCTCCACGGCCGTCATCCCAGGTTCTGCAGGAAGCTGGCAGTTCCACACTAGTTCCCATACTTTTCTTGCAACAGGATCAGCTAGCTTCAGATAGCCCGGAAGCAGATCATTCGTCAAGCCAACATCACATGCCCCTTGGGCGTTGTTTTGACCTCGGAGAGTCATAACTGACCCTCCCAAGAGTATGGCTATGTTCGCAAGTCCTTTCACAATTTCCGTAGAGTGAGGTTGCTGCAAAGCGCCAAGTCCAAACATCACGATAGTGGGAGGATTGCTTGCAACTAGTTCAACGGCCTTGTGTACCTCTGCCGGCTCAAGCCAGCACGAATATTTAAGCTGGCTTATTTCTATGCCTTCAAGAGAAGCACGAAGCTCTTCAAAGCCTGGAATCTCTGGAGCATTCTTCGTATAAAGCCTTTCGGCAATGATAATCTTTAGAAATGCTCTAATCCAAGCAAGGTCAGCTCCTGGTTTTGGATGGAGCCATAAACTAGTGTGTGGGGCAAGTCTGGTTTCCCGTGGGTCTATTGCCACTACCTTACACCCGTTGTCGGCTGCGTCCTCAATTCGCGAACCAACATGTGCAAGTTGTTCCATAACGTTTGACCCGACGATTAGAATGGAGCCAGCCTTTGGAATGGCACTTAACTCTACCTGTGAACCAGGCGTTCCAGTCGTCTCAAGGAGCGCTGGTATTAAGGAGGCATCATAAAAACGACATGCACCATCAATATTAGGGGTTCGTATTACACTCCGAGCAAACTTAACCAGCGAATAGCATTCCTCATTTGTGGTCTTCGCTGAGCCTATAATCCCAATGCTTTGAGGCCCTGACTCGGAGATAATTTTCTTTAACGCTGAAGCGGCGTAATTAATTGCATCGTCCCATGAAGTAGCCTCAAGACGGTCACCGTTGCGAACCAAGGGTTTTATTAGGCGATCAGCCCCTAGGATTGCGGGAGTTGCATTCCACCCTTTTATGCAAAGTCTGCCGTTGCTAACAGGGTGATTCTCGCTAGGGAAAAGTCCAGTAACTTTTCCATTTTCTTGTTGCACATACATCGCACAACCGCAACTGCAAAACCCGCATGTTGTGAGAACATAGCTCATGAGGCGACCTCCTTAATCCTCATTTCTGCAACCCAAACATCGCTCTCAAGAAAACCCTTAACATAACGTTAAGATTGCTTAATTATTTCTAAGAACCAGAAATTACTCTTTGTTGACCAAATTCCTAAGTTCTTCTAGAACAAAATGGGCTATTCAGTCAATAATTCACTTCACGTAGATACATTACCAGGGCATAGTCTAATGAAAGCAGTTTAAGAGCAGGCTAAATAGTGGTTAAATAGCTGTTAATTTTGCCTTAACTTTTCTTGAACATTTCAATTATTTTTAAACAAGACGTAAGAAAGGCTTTAAAAAGCAAAAGTTTCAAGGAAAAACCGGGTACTATGATTCAAACATTAATTCAAGTCACCTAATTCACAGCGCAATCATTGTTAACCTTTGTTATATTATTATTAAGCGATTATAAAAAGTTAAGTGATATACCATATTGGCAACTTCTCAGCATGCCATGGCACTTTATTTCGGATATATATTTGCAAGATTTTGGCTTGCCAGAAAACACCTTGAGTATTAAAATTATGAATGCTGTATTTTCAACAAATTAGGGTGCAGAGACTCCATGGCTCTAACAAAGAAAGAAATCGTCGAATCTCTCAGGGAAGCTGGACTATTACCAGGCGATAGTCTGATTTTACACAGCTCATTTCGAAGCCTAGGTCCTGTTGAAGGAGGACCGGAAACTGTTATTGATGCGCTAATTGAAGCTATAAGTCCCGGTGGAAATCTGATGCTTCCTACGTTCAACTATACCGGAAACATTGCCCAACCATACTTCAACCCAGCGGAGACTCCGTGTTTGACCGGTATAATTCCCGAGTTAGGACGAAAAAGGCCAAACGCTGTTCGAAGTCTTCACCCAACTCATTCTGTTGCAGTAATCGGACCAGATGCAGTTGAATTAACCAAAGATCATTTATCTTATCGCGCTGTTGGGATAGGCAGCCCAATAGATCGGCTTGCCAAAATGGGTGGTAAGGTGCTACTTCTTGGCGTTTCAAACACAAGCAATACAACAGTTCATCTAGGCGAGGAATACGCTGGTGTCCCAAAGGTAGGTTGGACTGAAACCCTACCCTACGCCAAAGTACTTATGCCAGACGGTTCGATATACGAACACCAAATTGATACCTCAACGTCATGCAGCAATGCTTTTGATGCGGTGGAATATATGCTTAGACGCTATGGAGAAATACGCGATTACCGTATAGGCCCATCCCGCATTAAGCTGATGTTTGGGAAAGATGTGGTAAAGCGTGTGCAAGAGATGATCTCAGAAAAGCCAGATATTTTGCTCTGTACAAATCCCACATGCCGACCATGCACAGGAGCAAGAACTAATCTCGGAATCCTATAAAAACCGAGGGGCTTTCATTCAAGTATCTGTGTAGTATCTATAGCAATGACACGAAGAAGCATAATATTGTGTTGTATTGAGCTTTGGCGGCACTTTTGCGCCGTGAAGGTTATTTTAGCTTAGCTCCGTCATATCTACACCTGAAAGAGCGTCTAATAAGAGTTCTGCACTTACTACCCTATCTTCAGCTGGCAAAAGATGTTCGATATCTGCTTGGTAAATAACATTTGCACCTGGCCCAATTTCCTCATCGCCTTCATATCTAACCAGGATAACCGGCACACGGGGTAAAATGAAAAACCTATAACGAACGCCTGGCTCAGGAAGGCGCTCCCCACCTATCTTCTCGCTCAATTTGATAAACTGTTCAGCCGTTCTCCCAGAAGTTGCCAAAAAACGCCCAATAATTCTCTTTTGGTAAACAACCCCATAGCTTTGAGCATCTAAAAACCTATTGAATGTCATCTCCCTTGAGTCGACAGATACATCCTTTGAGCCAAGGTAATGAACACACAGCACAGCCCATTTGCGCTTTGCCTTCCCACTGCCCTTTACAAATACATCTCGGCGCAGTAGATCAACAAGCAATACCATATTCAGCGCTGGAACGAAGATTACGTTATCTTTTCTACGCGCGCCAAGTGCCTCGAGCGTTGCCTTTGACGGCGGGCTTTCTACTAACGCATCCAGTCCTATCTGCAATGCCAAGTCATATGGTTTTTGACCAGGAGGCAACATCCTTTACCTCTGCCGGTATGCCTTTAGGAAGGAATCGCTGTATATTGTTCGATTCATTAACATCTCTGCGGTAATTAGAGTATCTATTAGCTCGGTGTCGAGGGGATCCAAAATTGCTGCGTCGAGCCCCATTCCAATAGCCATTGCTAAAAACACTCGATTAATCAACTTTCGCTCAACAGCACCTTGGGAAAGGTTACTCAACCCAATAACAATGTGCGGTGCTGGCTCCGAAAGCATTGTGAACTGCTTGATAGACTCAAGCACCTTCCCAGGACCCGTCTGGTCGGCTTTTACAGGTAGAACAATAGGATCTATATAAAGCTTATCAATAGGAACGTCAAACTCCATAGCTTTCGCTATCACGCGCATGGCAATTTCCACACGCCCGTCGACATCAACCGGCACACCCTTTTCATCCATGCACAAAGCCACAATGGATGCATCGTACTCTTTGGCGAGGCTAAGGAAATTATTGAGCACCTCATCCTGGCCTGTAGTCGAGTTAATCATTTTTGGTCCTGAGCAAGCTTCCAATCCAGCTTTTACTGTTACTAGATTGGGACTGTCAATCGAAAGAGGAACTTCAGTTACTTCACGGACCGTCTGAACAAGCCACCGCATAGCTCCAACTGGGTCCTCCGTGGCCGTTCCCACATTTATATCAAGCATGTCTGCCCCTTCTGCCACCTGCTTTAATGCAAGATCCTGGATTGTAGCTTTATCTCTCTCTTGAATTGCCGCATTAACAGCCTTAAACATTCCATTGATGCGCTCGCCAATTATAATCACGTGAAAAATCTCCTTTCAGTAAATTATTTTGCAGCTTGTTGTTTACTCATAAGCATATCAATAATCTGGTTGACCATCGCTACAGCTTTTGGATGGCGCATGATAAGCAGGTCGCTACCAGCTTGCAACAGCATAACAGCTGTCATAGCTTCCCACATTATGCCTCTATCTTCGGCTGGCCCCCAATGGGGTACTTCCTCAGTGGTTGCCTTTGCCTCTTTTGCATTCCACGCCTCCTGCCCTATTTGGCAGACTACGGGCGGTGACATCATCTTATCACCCATTAGTGCCGCAAGCCGTCCCCGTTCTTGGATTGAGTAAGCATATTCGATGCCATAGCCAAGCCCGCCAGTAGTCGGATACATTACAACTCGATTAAGAGGAAAGCCCATTTCGGAAATCAACACATTAAGCTGTTTGGCGATATTAATGTCAAGCGGAGACTCTGCGATTAGTGCATGTCCATCTGCCATACATGACGCGACAAGTGTCTTGTAGTTGTCTTCCTTAGCTGTGCCAATCAAGCATCTCTCACCTGCCGCCGCCTGACTGCACGCAGGGAGAACAATGTTGTCTTTCTCATCAACATCGCAACCCCAAATCACCAATGGCACATCTACCGCTCTCAATACTTCCTCAACAACCTTTACTGCTTCATCTGGACTCTTGTCTTCTGAATCGGGATGGATGCCTTCAAGCTTGAGGCATATCATTTCAGCACCATATTGGCTTACGCACTTTGCTGCCCACTCACCTGGTTTACCTACAACGTCAGCAAACGGCTTGATCAAAGTTTCGGGCCAATCGGAAGGCACGCAATCGAGCACTTCCATCGCAATTACGGGTTTATTTGGCGTTATACCTTCAAACGTTAAAAATGGAAGAGTTGTCGCGCCACCAATGTCTATTTTTCTGCAGCGAGTTCCGCCCTCTGAAGCCGTGGCACCTAAGGTAACCGTAGCAACTCCAGATGACCACTTCTCTATAGGCTCCTCAAAAGTCATACTTTTCGTTCTCCTTTTTGGTATCTCAAAATTATCAGTGAAGTTTCACATTTCGATGCGCTCGAATGCCCGAGCCAATGCTGTCACCGCCTTTGAATCATTCGGCAGGTCCAGAATTGACTTGCACTCAAGCTCATATTTCTGAATTAGGAAATCTTCAGGAATACAACCAAATAATTCTAGTCCCACATATTCCCTCGCAGAACGTTCGACTTCCCCATAATTGGTAACACGATTGAGCAGCAGCCACATTTGCCCACGAACTACCTCTAGTTCGCAAGCTAGCTCCGCAATTCGCTTTGCAGACCGCATGCACGTGGGGGTTGGGTCGCTCACAATGAGCATGAGATCAACCTTGTCATTCGTACGCCGGCTGAGGTGCTCCATTCCAGCTTCATTATCAATTACAACATGTTTATATCTTGAAGACAATCCTTGAAGGAAGGTTCGAAGCATGTTGTTCACTGAGCAATAGCACCCAGGGCCTTCTCCACGCCCCATAACCACTAGGTCAAAACCTTTTCCCTCAGCAACAGCGTCTTGAACACCATACTCGATTAGGTTTTGCTTTGGTATTCCCACAGGACCGGCATACTTGGATTTGAGTACATCTTCCCTCAAACTACCTATTGTTATATCAGCCACGAGTCCTAGCTTATCGCCGAAGTTGCTGTTTGGGTCAGCATCGACCGCAAGAATAGGCTTTTCATTTTTCCTTAACAGATGCCTAACAATAAGTGCCGCCAGCGTTGACTTGCCAGCTCCACCTTTTCCTGATACAGCAATAACCACGAGATTTACCTCTAACCTAAGCTGAAATTTTGGTTGTTTTGTCCAATCTCTGCAACCACCGATGGAAATTTTTCTATGTCAGTATGCGGCAGAAAAAGCGCCGCCGTGTAATCATTCATGAACCTAGCATCAGTACTCAGCTCTATATACGTCATCCTAGACGCAACAGCCTTGGCTTCTTCGAACGCCTGCTTTGACAATAGAATGGTTTTTGCTCCTTGAACTGAGCCATTTCCGATGAAGCAGAAACGATTCTCCTGGATGTCGGGTAGCAATCCTATCGTTACTGCCTCCCTCACATTTAAGTAGTTCCCAAAACCCCCTGAAATGTAGAAACACTCAATATCTTGGAAAGACATACCAACTCGTTCAAGCAAGCACTCTGCTGCATGATAAATAGCACCCTTCGAGCGAATAAAGTTTTCTACATCAGCCTGGGTTATGACTATGTCTCTACCAGTGGCAGTCTCATCGCCATCTACGAGAACAAATTCCAAACCTTCCTCGCCCTCACGTATTCGCCTTGCATTTTTATTGGCAACAAAAGCACCACTACGGTCAAGGTAACCGTAGCGAAGCATCTCGGCAATTGCGTCTATCATTCCGGAACCGCAAATTCCTAGGGGCTTTCCACCACCAATCACGTTATAAGAAACTGTTCCGCTATTTTCCATCGAAACTCTATCAATCGCCCCAATAGTTGCCCGCATTCCACAAGAGATACCGCCACCTTCAAAAGCCGGTCCTGCCGACGCCGAGCAACAAGCCAACCATTCCTTGTTGCCGACAACAATCTCTCCATTAGTACCTAAATCAATTAACATTGAAGGTAACTCAGACTGGAGCATTCCGGACACCAAAACGGCGGCGACAATATCACCTCCAACATAAGAGGCAACTGACGGCACACAACCCAGCAATCCGCGTGGACTAATATTTATTCCTACTTTAGCCGCTAAAAACACGGGAGGTGCAACTGCTACCGGGACATACGGGTCTGTACGAATATTGCTTGGGTCGAGATCTAGCAAAAAGTGAATCATTGTCGTATTACCAGCGCACATTACAAAGTTCACATCATGTGGGGCAACGCCAGCAGTTTCAGCCAACCTCTGAATCAGGTTATTTATGTCAGCCACAACACAAGCAGACAATTGATTGCGCTTTTCTTCTGTATTTGCGAACATTATTCGAGAAATTACATCCTCGCCATACTGCATCTGAGAGTTATATTTCGAATCGCCGGCAATAGTCTTGCATGTATTCAAGTCTATGAGGTAAGCTACTATGGTAGTAGTGCCAACATCCACTGCCACACCGTAATTAGTGCCAGACGTATCGCCACTCTGTATTTGAATTATGTCAGACGCACTGCCGCACTGGCTCAATATGGCCGTTACTTTCCAGTCTTGTTCCCGTAATAGCTTTGGCAATTGCCTCAATTGCTCTAAATCAATCTGAAATTGCGTCAAACCGCATTCTCTTCTAAGTTCCCTAAACAAACGCTCCATGTCACTGAGGCTATCTTGCAATGTTGGCGGTGGCATTTTAATATAAACTTTTTTTAACAGTGGGTCATGAGGGTAAAGTTTGCCCATTCCTACTAGCGGTCGACTAGAATCGAACTCGAAATCATCCCTACCTCTTGGGTAAAGCATATCATCAAATCGGGCCTCGGCTGGCACCTCAACAACCACATCTCCAACCACATGGCACTTGCATGCAAGAACATATCCTTGCTTGAATTCCTCGCTCGTTAGATTTAACGTTGGCTCAGCATTTACTTCCCCAGACTTGACAATGACCTTGCATTGCCCACATACTCCTTTGCCGCCACAACTCGCATTTATTGGGATACCTGCTAGTATGCTGGCTTCTAAAATGCTCTTTCCGCAGTCAACCAAAACCGTCTTTTTGTCCGGCAAAAACGTAACTGCGAACTTATTTTTCGATGCAGACTTATCCATTGGTGTTGCCTTTGAGTAAAGAGAAACTGGCAGAAAACTCAGTAGCCGAGATATTACCCTAATCTGCTTTCCACATCGTTTTGAGGTATTTCGGAATGCCTGAAGACTCCCTTGGGCCAACCAATACTTTCCACCCTGATTCGTCCTCAAGCTTGCCGCTCATAACTGATACATAGCCAGGGATTATTACTTTTCTATGCGAAACTTTATTTTGAACTTCTTGAGAATTTAAGAGTCTAGCTACTTTGTCGACTGTCAACTTCTCGGATGCCCAAGCAGTTAGCACCGATGTGCCCTCGGTATCCACTACTGCTATGTACGCCGGGACACGACTTGCCTCCACGTCGCTCTCGACAGTGTAGTATGTTAGCGAGAAGTTGGTTGTAACCAATAGTGGAGACTTATCATTAACCGCTCCAACTTCATATACCTTAGGCTCGACCTGCACAGGCTTCCTTGGGTCTGTGAAGATATTTTGCCGCACGGTTAGTATTGGTAAGATTCTCCACGGCTCTTTTGAATCAACAATCGTGATAGCTGCATACTTAGTTACATAGGTAGCAGCCTCGAGTGCTGCTAGGTCGGGATCTAAACTGCTGGGAATTGCCATACAAGGGTAACCAAGCGGACGGAAACCTTTTCGTAATGCAAGACGGCGAACTTTTGTTAGAGCTGACAATGTCTCAGCTAATCCATTTGCCGTAACGTCAAGCACAATGTCTTGCACCCCAACCTTGTTCAACTTTGGCGTCAAATCAGCCGCTTCAGCAAGGTTTGACGCATCCAAAACAAGAGGAACCCCGTATTTCAACGCAAGTTCCGCCATTAGTTCCCAATTTCCAGCATTAGCCTTGTATAGCAATGGGCGCCTTGCTCCACAAACGTCCAGAGCCGCTGCCAGAGTGTCAATATCTTTAGACATCAAAACTAGTGCAAGACCGGTTTCCCCAACTGCCTCAACTACTTCCACGAAGTTCGCCTTGCTGCCCGAAGTGTTATCCACAGCAACCATGTCTACGGCAATTCTCTGCCCTACCCGTTCAAAAGAAAGAGCCTTTACTGCATTAATCTCTGCTTCAAGTTTTCCGTCTTTCTCGCTGTCAGAAATCCTTACAGCAATTCCGGTCGGATGATAAAACGTTTCGTCATGCCGAAATAAAACAGTTTCATTGCCAATTTGGACTGCTTCATCACCTACACCGATAGTTACAAGGCGAATTGGGGGAGATGAAGCACCTTCAAGAGCGGCGCGTGCTTCTTCTGTAACTTCTGGGCAGTCTGCAAGGTCCGCTTTCTTTGCCGCCATTTGCATTGAGAATGCAAGGCAGGTAGGATAGCCACACTTACCACAGTTTGTTTTTGGTAAATATTTATAGATATCAAGAGCCTTCAAAGCCATTTTTATTTCTCCTAAATTGAATAAACTAGAACAGCGGAGGCATTTCCAAAGCTGGATGACCCACCTCTTGCGTGAATGACAAAAGCTCTTCGGCCGTAGTAGCTACGGTCTCATCTGCAATCTTATCAATCATATCTGGAATACCAATCTCTTTACCACGCTCGATTAGCCTATCATGCAGAAAATCCTTGAGCTCTTTTGGCATCCACACAAGCCGCTTTAGACCACCATCAGCGGAGATAAATTTGCGACTAGCAACGTAAAGACGTCCTACTCCTAAAAAGCCAGGCGTTACATTACCTCCGCCAACCGAACCCGCCAGGGTTGAGAATGACATGCCTGAGGGAGTCATCCCTGAGTATTCGCGATTCACAATCATGAAACCATTTGCCTCTGGCACGATTGCCAAAATGCATTCAAAGCAGCCGCATGAAGTCATCGGATCAACCATTACAGAATATAGGCTCACAGCAGAAACAGCCTGCTTGCTGTGTTCGTAGACAAACTGATTTATTTCTTCCCACTGCCCAAGAATAGGATCAATACAATGGCTTTTACTAATTGGCTGGTTACAACCCGCGGGGTTCATTTCGTATGCAGCCTTTGCGTCCAGCCAGTTATACGCGCCACAGAGACCCAACCTCTCAGGAGTTATGATGCAAACATGATTCGGTGCGTATGACTGACACAACGTACAAGAGTAGAAGGTGTCTACACTTTCATCTGTCATGCCAGCAACACGCTCGTCGCGCTCATTGTATGCTGCTATCGCTTCAGGAAGTATCCTCTGGATTTCTTGCTCATCGGTATAGATGGTTACCGCTACCTTATCAATGATCTTGCCATAGTTTTTGTGCATCTGTGCGTACAAGATTGTGCCGAAATGCTTGAGCCGAAATCCCTTCTCATATGCCTCTTTACTAATTCGCACCCAAATAATGTTTCGCTGACCCATGTGGAAGATGCCCATTGCTTCATTTAGAAACATATGAATCTGTCGTTCCATAATCGGCTCGAAGTCTTTTTGCATCTTTCGCCCGCCAACATCAACTACTATTCCAAGCGGCATAGCTGAACCAGGTTCAACTGAATCAATATCTGCGCCAACTAACTCAATCTTGCCATCATCAATATCACTAGGATCTCTTGCCCTAAGATATTCGAAGGCGGTTGAGTATTTGCTTCCAAATTCAACATGCATGTCTTCGCGTCTTACTCTCTCACCTTCAAAAGCTGGCGAGTATGACACTGGTATGTCGATCTCAGAAATTGTAACTTTTACGCCACGTACCTCGACGCATTTTTGCACAATCTTCCTGTGGTCCGGTTCGCTTACCAATGCCTCATAAGTACATATTCCGCTTTGCAAAATTTGAGGAACAACCGTGTCAGCTATTATTGGAAAACCCATGCTAATTGCCCCGGCGCCAGTCGCGCACTTAATCTCATCCACTTCACCCAGCACTAATCCAAAGGCAAATACATGATTTTTACAGTAATCTAATGCCTTTTTAGCCTCTCCAGGCTTAATCCCACCATATGTTAATGCACTGCGAATTGCCCAATGTAGGGGATAGATAGCAGTTATTGTGTCACGGCCATAGGGAACCACATATGTGTCCCATCCCATCTCCACGTTGCCCTCTTTTAATTGGTCAATAATGCTAACACCATTGACATTGGAGCCCACGAAAGTCAAAATGCTTCTTTTCTGAAGTTCGCGAACAATCATAACCGCGGTATCTACGTCTGGAGCCGCACCAATGATTGCGGCAAAGCCGGGCATTCTGCCGTCTACAAGTTGCAACCCCAGAGTTCTAATCATTGTATCCGAAAAGAACCCGTTGCAATCAGGCTGGGGTTCTTCACCTTCCAAGTAGCGTAGTGCAACAATAATTTCCTCAGCGAGTAATGAGGCAACACCGGCATCCAGCATGGCTCCCAAGTATGGTAGCCAGCATTCCTCGGCAGGTACGCAAGATATCAGTTGCCTTGCATGATTTAACACCGGCTTCATTTCGCCAACCGTTTTGACCTCTACACCAAGCAGTGCATTTGCCATTGGGAGGTAGAACGCCGTTTCGGGAAACTCAACCTTTGCGCTCTCACCTCTAGACTCACGCAACTCCTCCCAACGTTTCTCGGCTTCTGAAACAATTTTATGTGCTCCATTTATAGCAATGCTTGCAATTATTTTGGACACTTTTCACCTCTTATTTACCTAAACTTTTGGTTCCAGTTTTAAGCCTTAACTTCATACAAAATAGGCTGCAACTTAAGACTCTCCCTCTTCTTGTTAATATGGTTTATCATCAAGTGAGCTGTTTTAATTGGATCAACCTCAGAAGCAAATCTGCCGCCAAAATCTTCTTCAATGCCACTGCATAAATAGCTATTTAGGTTTTGACTGTCCGAAGTTGGAAACGGCATCCCAAAAACCGATAATATCCCAGAAGCAACCATGTAAAAGCTGACCGTGATTAAACTTCCACTTGTGCACTCAGGTATCGCGATTGCAACAGGAATATCGCTCAAGTCCTCGCCAATATTACCTTCCGAAAGCATGTTGCAGAAAAACACCAATGCCCGACTGCAATCCATACACGACCCGAAATGCAGAACCGGAGGAATTCCCACCGCCTCGCAGAACTCACGCAAACCTAATCCAGCATATTGAGCGCCTTCGGGAGTTAATAACCCAGCTCTCGCGCATTCAATTGCTGCACAACCGCCTTGAATTATCAGTATGTCATTTTTAATAAGCTCTTTTGTTATTTCGGTGCAGTCATTCTTTTCGCCGCTTTTTGGATTACTGCACGCAAATACTGCCGCAATCCCTCGGATACGGCCTTCTATGATAGCATTGTTCAATAGGCCATAAGTCCCACGATAGGTACCGCCAAAAACTCGATACAAGTTCTCGGGAGTAAATCCAGCAATGAATCTACATCCAACCGCCGAGTCGGGAGGCTTAATTTGAGATTTATCTCGATTTGCGTAGCTCTCAACCGCCTCTCGAATAATCTGCCTTGCCGTTTCTAATGGAGAGCCTAGGTCAAACGGAATATGCATCCCACCTTGAAACCGGCACTTGGAGGAAGTCGTGATAAGCTTTGTATGATAACCTCGTACTACCTCATCCAAGCCGGGCTTTGCACAATGGGTATCAACAACTATCGCGTCTACTAAGCCGGTTAAAATGGCTGATTCCTGTGCTAGGAAATTGCCTACGACAGGAAAGCCGTGCTGCATTAGAATTTCATTTCCAGCGGAACATATGCCAGCAATTCTTATATTTTTTGCGCCCTTTTCCGTTGCCAACTGGGTAAGTTCTGGGTCATTTGCAGCCGCGGCAATCATCTCAGCAAGCGCAGGCAAATCTCCACAAAAAACAATATTCACAGCGTCCTGACGAAGTGCACCAATGTTCACCTGAGATTGAGTTGGCTTTGACGGACCAAACAAGATATCACTTAATTTGGCTGCAATCATTGAGCTGCTCCAACCATCAGCAATGGCAGCCCTAATCCCATGGAAGACTATGTTCTTGAAATCGCCACCAGCGCCGACGCTTGTAGCATTTATAAGCTGCACAATTTCACTATTTACGCCGCTAGGAATAACATTAAGTTCCTCCCATATCTTCTGCTGCTTTTGAGGCACACGTTTCGACAGACTAAGATATCCATCCTGACGACCTATTTCCGATAAAATAACTTCCGCAACATCTGCTGCTACTTGGTTGACATCACGTCCATTGGTTGAAATTCCAAATTCACTAGCTAGTTCAAAAAGCTTCTGAGCATCCTTAATTTTGAAACCACCTGCTTGGTTGCTAGCTGATTTCAATAAAAGATTTGCCATGTCATGACAATACTTGGAGTGGGTAGCAGCGCCGGCTACAATCATGCGTGCTAAGTTCCAAGCACCAATCGTATCAGCATTGGCACCACAGACTCCTTTATCCAGGCCATTTTCTTTAGGATTAATTTTACATGGTCCCATATTGCAAAGCTGACAGCAAGTTCCTTGCACACCAAAGCTACATTGAGATCTCATTGCTTCATATCGATCCCGATGCATCTCCACTCCCGATTCCATAGCAAGCACCTGCTCGTCAAATTTATCATCCGTTTGCTCTTTCAGTTCAGACGTCCTTATAATCTCCTCGATTTTATACTAAGCTGGTTACTTTACAGATTTCTGAATTCGCGTATAACAGTAATCCTCACTAGAAAAGTTACGTTATAGGTAGTCAAATAACCCGGGCAGATTTCCTTAAAACGCCAACCTTGTGAGTACAAATAACTACAAAATTATAATCGGTTAGCAACATGCTTTTGATAAGATTTTGCTTCTTAAAAGGCCATTGCTCATCCTAAAGTATAAAAAGTTATGCTATCCTCCACCTCATCAGAAAATTGACTTACATTCTTTAATTACGTAAGTCGATGCTAAAATGCGCCGCCGTAGTTCAAACTTTTAAGCAAAAGTCTATTCAACACAGAAACCTAGGCAAAAAGAAGCTACTAAAGGTAGGTATATTTTGCTACCTGACATCAGTAAGCTGATTATATATACTCCGTAGTGCTGGAATACTACTTGGTGTTGGGAAAACCTTAGAAATAGCTAATCGATAAAGGCAAGCCTTCGAAGACTGCCTGAAGTCCGTTAAAAAAGCCCATATATCTCGCCGTCGGGCTTTATCCCAATTTTAACTGCTGCGGGAATCTTAGGCAAACCAGGCATTGTCATAATATTTCCGGCATAGATTACGACAAACCCTGCCCCTGCGCTTACCTTTGCCTCGCGAACTGTAATCTTGAAGTTCCTGGGGCGACCCCAAACCTTTGGGTTATCCGACAAGGAGTTCTGCGTTTTGGCTATGCAAATCGGCAGGTTGCCAAACCCAAGCGACTCAATCTTTTCAATTTGGGACTCCGCTGTAGGAAGAAAGTCTGCCCCATCTGCTCCATAAAACTTCTGCGCGATAAGGTTTACTTTATCTTTGATTGGCAATTCAAGGGGGTATGTAAATTGGAAGTTTTGCTCATTCTCACAAGCTGCAAGAACATGCTCAGCCAGCTCAATTCCGCCTTCGCTTCCTTTTGCCCAAACGTCGGACAAAGCCCATTTTAAATTTGTGCTTTCACAGTAATCCGATAGTACTTTAATCTCTTCGTCGGTATCTGTAGGGAACTTGTTAATTGCAATTATTGGCTGGATACCAACATTAAGCACATTTTCACAATGCTTGTCCAAATTCTCAACGCCCTTCGCAACCGCATTAGGATTGCTAGTTTTAAGGTCATCGAGTGCAACACCCCCGTGCATCTTTAAGGCACGAATTGACGCAACAATAACGGTAGTCGCAGGCTTTAAATTAGCGACCCGACATTTTATGTTGTAGAATTTCTCTGCACCTAAATCACTTCCGAAACCAGCTTCGGTAACAAGATAATCCGCCAGTTTGAGCCCCATGCGAGTAGCGAGGATAGAATTGCATCCATGTGCTATATTTGCAAACGGTCCCCCATGAACAAATGCCGGTGTACCTTCAAGCGTTTGCACAAGATTTGGCATTATCGCATCCTTTAACACCACAGCCATTGCATTGCTTGCCTGGAGATTTTCCGCAGTTACCGGCTTCCCATCTTTATTAAAGCCGACAATTATTCGAGAAAGACGAGCTTGGAGGTCTGCCCGGCCATTCGAAAGACACAGCAAAGCCATGACTTCGGAAGCCGTAGTTATATCAAAGCCAGACTCTCGGGGCACCCCATTCCCCTTGCCTCCAAGTCCTATCATTATAAACCTGAGAACGCGTTCATTCATGTCCATTACGCGCTTCCAAGTAATTGAACCAATGTCGATGTCTAATTCGTTTCCTTGATAAATATGATTATCAAGCATTGCAGCGAGGAGGTTGTGAGCTGTTGTAACCGCGTGTAAGTCGCCAGTGAAATGAAGGTTGATATCAGCCATCGGCACAACCTGCGCGTAGCCACCGCCGGTAGCGCCACCCTTAATTCCAAAACAAGGGCCAAGTGAAGGTTCTCTGAGCGCAAGGCATGTAGACTTCCCCAATCGTCGGATTGCGTCAGCAAGGCCAATGGCGGTTGTTGTCTTGCCCTCTCCCGCCGGTGTAGGCGTGATTGCCGTCACCAAGATTAGTTTCCCGTTCGGCTTGGATGCGTGACTTTCCAGCACATCTAGTTTAACCTTTGCCTTATCCCTGCCATAAAATATCAGGTCCTCTTCGGTAAGGCCTAACTCAGCAGCTACGTCTTTGATATGCTTTATTTTGGCTTTTTGGGCAATTTCGACGTCTGACAACATTCTGTGATTCTCCTCGCAACTACTTAAATCATCAGCAATTAAATCCTCAAGCAAGACAAGAATGTTTTTTAGCAAAATTGCAGAATTTTATTTCTATGACTTTTGCGAAGTTCTAGGCTTTGGAGGATATTCCTCACCAGGCTTAAGCTTGGAACCAAGGCTCAAGGGCTCAATTTTTCCTGCGAACATATTCAACCATGCACTAGTATGCTCGAAACGTCGGTCAACAGGAATATGGTATTTTCTCAACTTGTCCACCCTGCGTAGCTTCTTTGCGCGCTGATATATCAGCCACCAAATGCACAAGCGCTCTGGATATACTTCGCAGTGCCCATCATCACGTGTACCTCCGCAAGGTCCGTTGCGCATTTGTTTTGGACACCTCATACAGCAGGTAAACGCATTATAGCTAAGAACACATTGACCGCAGTCCTGACATTTGAATATAGGTTTCTTTATGAGGTTTTCAGCTATCCAAGCGCTTTTTTGCAACACTGGGTGCTTTTCACAGAAGCTAGCTATTTTCTCGGACAATCGGCTCATTATTTATCCCATTTCAATTTAAAGAACTTGTTTCTATATTTGGCTTTGGTCGAGGTAACAATCCTGCCTCCTCTACAAGCCTTGGGGTTACTGATTCCCACATTACCGGCATGATGTGGATGCCCCGAACACCAGGCACTTGCATTAGGTATTTCATAATTTCAACACACATTGCAATGCCCTCTTCCTTGGGGTCGCTTGCAGACTCCATACGTTTAATGTACTCATCAGCTATTCGCATGCCAGGCACTTCATCCCTCATGTAAAGCAGGGCTTTTGCCGAGCGAACAGGCATCACACCAGCCAAAATAAAAACTTGCTTATCATAACCTTCATCCCTAACAGCAGACATCCATTTTTCGAATCTAGGTATATCGAAAACCGGCTGAGTTTGAATAAAATGTACCCCAGCTCGAATTTTCTTGCCCAGCCTTATGATGCGCATTTCAAGCGGCTCAGCAAATGGGTTCGCCGCTCCGCCTATAAACATTCTAGGCGGTGATTTCATTTCATCACCAGACATGAACCGCCCAGCGTTCATCTCAGCAACTGCATTTATTAATTGAACCGAATCTAAATCGAACACACCTTTTGCATCAGGATGATTGCCGAATTTCATGTGGTCGCCCGTAAGGCACAACACATTCCTAACGCCTGCCGCATAAGCACCCAGTATATCAGATTGCTGAGCAAGACGATTCCTATCACGACATGTTATTTGCATGACAGGCTCACAGCCACCTGCAAGCGCAAATACGCTAGACATCACCGAGCTCATCCGAACGATGGCAGTTTGATTATCCGTAAGATTAACGGCATCCACAACGTTTCTAAAATAATCGCACTTTCTCAGGATAGTTTCTTTGTCCGCGCCCTGCGGAGGACTCATTTCCCCACATACAACAAAATGACCATCTCTTAGGAGACGCTCAAGATTGCTGCCAGATACAAGTTCTCCCATGTACGCCTACCATGTTACTGGATTATTCCTTAAACTAACTGCTGAGGCAATATTATAATGCAGAAGACTTTTCGGCCAACCGCGAAAACATTAGAAATTAGCTCAGCATTAGATAGCGTTGATATTGTATTTTAAGGGTTCTTGCTTGTCAAGGTCGCTAAATGCCTCTACACGGCGACCACCTAGTTGCTAGACATCTTGTTAATCTTCGACTAGACCAATTAACATCATTAACTAAGAGCCCAAAGCACGCTTTTGTCGCACTTTTTCATAAACTAGGATTCCAAAAGAAACACTAACGTTCAATGAAGACACTATTCCAACCATAGGGATATTTACAACATGATCGCAACGTCTCATAAATTCTTCGGACAACCCCTTACCTTCGCTTCCAAGGCATAATGTAACTGCCCCTCTCATATTAACCTCGAAGTATGGAATTTCCCCTGATGCATCGGCCCCAATAATTGAAATCCCATGAGTTTTGAGCATTTTTATAGCAGAGTATGTGCTCATTCTTATAACTGGAGTAAAGAAGTTTGCTGCCATAGAAATTCTAGTAACTTCCGGAGAAAAAACATATTCTGTTCCCCTAGATAACACAATCGCATGGACACCAGCAGCATTTGCAGTTCGTATAATGGCACCAAGATTTTGCCTATGCTGAATCTCCGGTATTAAAACAAGGAATGGGTCTACTTTCTTCCTATCACATTCTTCTATGACGTCAATTAGCCTTGTGGGAAGCTGTGGAGCATTTGCAGAAGCAATTATGCCCATGTGCTCACTTGTAAATGACATCTCATCAAGAACACGCCGAGGTTTCTTTATTACTCGAACTCCTTGTTGTTCGGCAAGTTCAAATATGCGCCCCAGCCTCTTATCAATACGGGCATTTTCATCTACCAGTATTTCCCTAACAAGGCCTCCTTGCTTTAAAAGTTCAAGTACAGCATTCCGTCCCTCGACTTGGACCTTTGTCATCTCAATAACACCAACCTTAAAAATAAGCAAAATTGAAGTTTTTCAAGTACGTTCGAGCACATTATAGTACATCCATCGTCAAGCCTGCGACCACTGATTGCTTTTGAACCAATTTCAAAGCGATAGTGGCGTTCTTAATTGACTAGCATTCCTGCTCTTGATGCGCATTGCTTACATTTTATTAAAACTTTACAAAATCTTGCTGACCGCAAAGCCTTGGTGGTATAATGCACACTAAATTAGAGCTCTGCCAAACAATCTCAGCAGTATAGTATGGGGAAAAGTAGTAAAGAAATCGCAAATTCCATCTATTGCACCGATTCACTAATTTACACCTCAGTCGAAGGTCGCCCAATAGAAGTACTTATTTTCGGCGCTGGTCCAAATACCATTCTGCTAATGGCAGGGGTCCATGGTGACGAGAAGTCCGGCGTCCGATTGGTCAGACAAATAATCAGAAAAATCAAGAAACGTGACCTATATTCTCTGACCAATCGCATCGTCGTAATGCCGCTAGTTAATCCTGACGGCTATAAAGCAGGGACTCGCAGAAATGCAAGAGGAATAGACATCAACCGCAACTTTCCTACTAGGGACTTTAGCGGCGGAGAAGGTGCCCCTGGAGGAACAAAACCTGCGTCTGAACCCGAAACCAAAGCAATAATTGACGTTGTATCCCGCTTCAAGCCAAGCATTATTATTACGCTTCATAGTTCACTTAATTGCATTAATTATAATGGCGACTCGGCAATTGAAATCGCTAATCAGATGTCGGAAATCTGTGGGCTTGAAGTTAAGGATGACATTGGTTACCCATGCCCAGGGTCCATGGGAACTTACTATGGTTGGGAACGAGAACTGCCTGTCATTACCCTCGAACTTCCACCCGACAGCTCAGACTTGAAGCCAATCGAGCAAGCAATATTTAATGTGCTCAAACTGTAGGAGACATAAATTATTGCTATCTTTTGAAACGAGAATATAACGATTGGTTG
Source organism: Armatimonadota bacterium (assembly GCA_023511795.1). Taxonomy (NCBI): domain Bacteria; kingdom Bacillati; phylum Armatimonadota; species Armatimonadota bacterium. The sequence continues at coordinate 144,194 of JAIMAU010000005.1, forward strand.
ACCATGCTTCTGCACATAGCTACAATAAATCTGCAAAAAATAAAATTGTTTTCCATGTACAATACTTCCAAACAGGAGTGTTAAGTTGAGTATTCTCCAATGGGATAAACAATATGAAGATTTCCTCCACGACGAATCCAGACTTGCAGGAACCGCTAATTCTATCTCGTTCCCCAAAACCGAAGCCGAGGTCGTTGAAATTGTTCGTGCAATTTCCTCGCAGGGAGGGTTCATCACAATACAAGGTGCTCGTACGGGCATAGTTGCAGGAGCTGTGCCTCAAGGCGGCCACATCTTAAATCTAAGCCGCATGAATGAAATCGGCTCAGTCAAACGCACTAAAGATGGCGGAACTCTAGCCGTTCAGCCTGGCGCAATCCTCGAGGAAATCCGAAAGGTAGTTGAAAAAGAAAGCCTTTTCTTCCCACCTGACCCCACCGAGACAACATGTTCAATTGGTGGGATGGTTTCATGCAATGCATCCGGAGCCCTCTCTTTTCATTATGGACCAACCCGTAAATGGGTCGAGGCAATTCGAATTGTCATGAGTAACGGCGACATAATTTGCCTGCGAAGAGGAGAATGCAAAGCCCAGGGCCGCTCGTTTTCACTAACAAAAGAGAGCGGTCGAGTAATCAAAGGACAACTACCCACATACTCTCTGCCTAATGTGAAGTCAGCAGCAGGCTACTATGTTAATGAAAATATGGATATGCTTGACCTCTTTATTGGAATGGAAGGCACTTTGGGTGTAATCACTGAGATTGAACTGAGATTGATTCCCAAACCCAAAGCTATTAATGGCCTCACAATATTTTTGCCGAATGAGGAGTCTGCCATAAAGCTAGTCAACGTACTTAGGAATAGCCCAATACGTCCGGTAGCCATCGAGTTTTTTGATGCTAATTCGCTAAATCTATTGAGAGGTATAAAATCCGAATCATCTGCTTTTGAGAAAATACCTGCTCTCAAACCACACTATCACTCAGCGATATATCTCGAATTTCATGCAGACAATCAAGATATAATTGACGAAGCTGTAATGCAGGCGATGGATGCAATCATTGAACTTGGCGGAACCGATGAGGACACTTGGTATGCGACAAACGAACGTGAACTAGATCACCTTAAGGCATTTCGTCACGCCACGCCTGAGGCGGTGAATCTCCTTATAGATAAACGAAAGAAAGAATACCCAGAGCTGACCAAGCTTGGCACTGACATGTCAGTTCCTGATGAACGCCTTGAAGAAGCAATAGCGATGTATCGAGCTGGAGTTTTAGAGCATGAGCTTGAATCAGTAATGTTCGGGCACATCGGCAATAACCATATTCACGTGAACATTCTTCCGCATAATAAGGAAGATTACGAAAGAGGCAGAATACTTTATCTCTCCTGGGCACAGCAAGTGGTCAAATGGGGTGGTTCAGTCTCCGCTGAACATGGGATTGGCAAACTTAAGGTGCCTTTTCTTGAGCTTATGTATGGAGCCAAAGGAATTGCTGAAATGCGTAGCCTTAAAGCTGTTTTCGACCCTAATTGCCTGTTCAATCCTGGAAACTTATTTAAATGGGCTTGAGCTTTCATCGCCAAATTCACGTTCAAGTTTTTATTGTACTTTTATTTGCACACAGGTTGAACAAATCAACAATCTCTTTCGTCTATTTGGAATGCAGCGAAGAACGCGATTATGCAAGTTCCAGAAAGAAGGGAGAAAGGAATGCCTAGAAAAAGAATACTGATATCACTCATAACCTTCATAAGCGTTTTTATTTTGCTGATACTTGCGTTCGCAGCATCGGCGGAAAACACACCTAAAAAAAATGATAATAAAGCAATAAAAATAGATCGGGTCTGCGGATTCGAAAAGCTTGCTCAGCGTTTAAATCTAACTGAGGCTCAAAAAACTGCCCTTAAATCCATCCAGGAAGATCGTCGCTCCAAAATAAAGGCAATCCTTAGCGACAAAAATCTCTCAAAAGAGCAAAAAAGGGGAAAAATTCGCCAAGTCTTGGAAGAGAGCCGTGCCCGGATTAAAAGTCTGCTTACACCAGAACAAGAGCAAAGATTAAACGCCAATCTTCTTCTTTTGGACGCAAGATCAAAGCAATTGATGAGGCGAGCTTTCAACCCCATAAAATCAGACGCTTTGAAGAAAAAAGCTTTGCTTTTCCGCAACAAGGCTCGCCGTGCAACAACCAGACTAGCAGATGCTTTGAAATTAACAGAAAATCAAAAAGAACAGATTAGAGCGATAATGCAAAAAAATCGCGAGCAAATAAAAGCAATAATGCAAGACCAGAATCTCTCTGCAGAACAAAAGAAAGCTAAAATTCGCTCTATACGGGAAGATTCAAAGGCTGAGATAAAAAAGATTCTCACTCCTGAGCAACAAGAAAAGGTGGCAAGGTTAAAGCAAAACGCAAAAAAACCAAGCCCTAAAGCATAGGCTTTCCAAGAGGTCGAAAGCATAGTATTCGTTATCAACAAAGCAGGCTAAAGCAAGCAGAAGGCTGAATTAACAATGCTTTAGCCTGCTTTTATTTTCAATGACCTAACAATTTGGCGCGAGGCATATTAGCTAAAATAGGTCCAACACTCCCTGCCCAGCCGCTTCTGCTTTTTTTATCCGGCTTCTTATACTAGGCTTAGGAAACAACAAATCGAAATCATCCCCGAACGCCTCACGAAGGCGACAAGCAAATTTGTAAAGTTTTTCAAGAAGGCGTTGGCGGTCCTCATCCCCTTGATACTCTTCAATAAGGCCAAGTGTGCCATCGTTCCTTTCATATACTGTTACAAAATCGCCAATTTGAATTCCTTGCGCAACAGCCGCCATTCGTTTCCTCTGCGCACTATTGAAAGTCTTCTCAGTCACGCGTTCTCGTCGTGCAAATTGCTCTACTGAAAGCAAGCCATTTTCTATTCTATGAATTAATTCTTTATAGATAAGGCTCACCGCACGCTTGTTATCGTTCAAAAGGAGATCCACGGCTTTAGAAATAAACTCCCGTCCGAACAATTCGTCAGCCCTAGAACGAACTGACGCTCCTCGAAAGATTTTCTTTCCTTCATAGTCCACCAGGATGTAATTTTTCACCTTAAGAGATAACATTGCCGCATAGCGCCCATCGTGTATGAGATTAATACCTGGTGGAAGTTTGCGCCCTATTTCTTCAACAAGCTCCTTCTCCATATCTTCGTTGGTAATTGATGAAGGCACCTGAAAATAAACGCCATCAGTGTCTATTTCAATGACACTTCCGCCGGCTTTCTCAATTAACTCAGCTATTTGTTTTACAATCGCCTGGCCGGAAGTGGTGATTTTTTCTGCAGCATCATAGTCGTTGAAATTGAAAGGTGCCCCTAGATAGCCATAAAACGAATTTATCAGTACCTTGAATGAAGCTTGCAAACCATCCCAATATGCTCTCTCACTTTCTGAGGATGATTTTGCCTTCGACTTTGCTTCAATGCGACGTTTGGTAAGCTCTGCAAGCGCCGGAAGGAATACGTCAAGCACATCGGACGCTGGTTTGATTCCTTGACTCAGCATTATGCTAGGATAAAGACTCTCGACGTCACATTTAACAACATTGCGAATAAGCCCTGCCCTCCGAAGCTCGGTATACCCACCGGGAATATCCTTAGGCGGCTTGGGTTTAGGAATTGCGCACCCACAGCGGAGGTACTCCCTAATTAAAATCGAGTTTATCTTCTCCCCTGTACCAGTAGTAGCAACTGCTTGGTAAGTATCTGGAGTCATTTGTGTTAGGTAAAATTCAGGCGGACAAACAAGTGCCGCTAATCTTTGAGTTTCCCGAACGTCATGACGTGCGTAAAGCTTTACTGTTTCTGGGTCGGTGGTCCATAAATCAGCAATACCATCGCCAGGAAGATAGACCCTATTTGGCTCAGAAAGACCCAATGTGATGGCACAATCTTTCAGACCATGGCGCTCGAGGATACCTCGCGAGATGTCATACCGCTGCACGGAGAACATTGTATCTATAATGTGGCGCCCCTTGATAAATGCCGGGATAAAAGGACGAGTATGTCCACCAATGCTACAATTTCTCTCGGGGCCAAATGTCAATTCTGTCCCATCTCTGCCAATTGCAAGTGATATTCCATACCTCCTACACCTCGCCGATATAAATGGGAGATCAAAACCAAAAATATTGTGACCCTCTATTACATCTGGATCGATTTCGCAAATCAGCTGAACAAGTTCCCTCAAGATTTCGGGTTCTTCGCCCTCTATGATTTCCTCAAAACCACGGTTGTCGGATACAGCGACAATGAGAATCCTGCTCGATTCAGGCTCAGAAGAAAGGCCAGCAGTCTCTATATCCACCTGCATTCGATGGACATCGTTGAAAGTCATGCCCTTGAACAGCGTTTTGCCGCTTAAAATTAGGAACTGTTTCTCTGCTGAAGGATATGCAAGATGGTCCACACCCTGCATGCGAAGCAAGTTACGTGCATTATTGAACTGCTGCCAGCTTGGAAATTTTACAAGGAATTTGTATCCTTCTCCAGATAATTCTTCAAATTCACCCTCATTGGGAATATCCTCTTTGTTGCATACAATAAGCCATGGTGAAAATGGTTCGGTATACTTTTCGACAACGCCATGCCGCCGAATATATAGCTCAACTTCTGTTTTGCCTGCTTCGACTGCAACAATACCTTCTGTAGAATCAGAGCCAAACAAAATTGTTTGCGTATCTGCCATTTTTAAAACTTTCAGCGCTTTTCTTGAAATTTATAATTTTTTGTCAAGTGTGCCACGCAAGTCAATTTAAACACTTGCAAAGATGTTGTTCTAATCACATTTTAACACAACTTCAAAATACTTAGTAACCAAGGAACTAAGGCTGGGACTTGTTTCAACCCATTTTTGAAAAATAAGATTAGCGTTAAATGGCTAAGTTCATTATTGATAATAAACCCAGCCAAAGCAAGTTTTCTACCAGGTATCTCGGGTGCTAAAGAATGCTCCAGCTCAAGAGCATTTCATTTGTGGAAGCGACAACTTAGAGCTAGAAGGAATTTTCAGTTTCATGTTGAATAACCATACAAGAAACGTTAGAAAGGAAGCTAACTGTGGAAACCACAGAAGCGCTTTCTCCAATCCTACGATATGGGCTAATATTTCTTTTTCTTACATACTATATCGCCAGTTGGGTACTCTCTACTCTTATTGGTGAATGCGAAGTTCGCCGCCGCATACTACGTTGGGCATACATTCCACTAGTGATTGTTGGAATTATATGTGGTGCTTGTTTTTACTTTAAATGCGCCCAAGGACCGCTGGTGATAAAAGCCTTTCTCATCACCGTTGGCCTATGTATAGGTGGTGCAATTCTTTTTAGCATATGGCTACAGCATGGCGGCGGTAGGGAAATGCTTTATGTACCAATAGCTTTTGCAAGATTTGGAATCAATAATCGCCATGAGGTAACTTATGCAGTTGCAGATTTGGCATCTGGGAAACCTGATTTTAGGCGTGATTTCATACTCTCACTACTACCCGCACTATTCGCTATAATGACTATTATTCTTCTAATTTGGGAAACCTCGAGACCCTTGAGCAGTTAAGCAAGGGTAATGTTGATTTAAAAACTATGGATTTGACTGCATTTCTTGATAACTTTCGCAAATCCCACAGCTATCAAGGCCAGATAGTACATATTCACCGCGTTCCAAAACGAGAAGCTGTCTACTGTGAGCTTTCCAATCCTCTGCCTGACGAGCTTGCCTCCGCATTGAGGAAAATAGGCATCTCAAAACTTTACTCTCACCAAGTCAAGGCAATTGAGAATGTCCGTAATGGAAAAAGCATAGTTGTTGTAACAGGCACTGCAAGTGGAAAGACACTATGTTATAACATTCCCGTGCTCGAGACATTGCTTAACGAACCCACCGCAAAGGCATTTTATATTTTTCCCACCAAAGCTCTCGCGCAAGACCAACTTCGCGGACTAAGAAGATGGACAGAGCTCGAACCGGCTCTTGCTCGAATTATGAAGACTGGCACATACGATGGTGACACGCCGCCTACAACTCGTCGAAAACTTCGAGACGATGCAAGCATCATCCTCACGAACCCCGACATGCTTCACCAAGGAATCCTTCCATATCACACAAGATGGAATCGTTTTTTTGCCGACCTACGTTACATAATCATCGACGAAATACACGCATATCGCGGTGTATTTGGTTCGAATGTCGCCAATGTTATCAGGCGGCTAAATCGAGTTTGTGATTTTTATGGCTCAAAACCTCAATTCATATGCTGTTCGGCGACAATCGCTAATCCAACAGAACTTGCGCAGAAACTTACGGGCGTCTCAATGGTACTTATTGACAATGATGGCTCGCCCCGGGGAGAAAAGCTATTTGTATTTTGGAACCCACCAGTAATTGACGTGGGGTCAATGGAACGACGAAGTTCCAACGTTGAAGCACAACTTTTAATGACAGAGCTTATTAAAAGCGGCATTCAAACAATTGCATTTGGCAGAGCACGCATTGTCGCCGAATTAATGCACAGATATGTGCGAGATTCTTTGAAGCGAAAAAAGCCCGAACTCGCAGACAAGGTTAGGCCCTACCGAGGCGGTTACCTGCCCGAGGAACGCCGCAAGATTGAACAGCAATTATTTTCCGGCGAACTATTGGGGGTAACGAGCACAAATGCCCTGGAGCTTGGCATAGATATCGGTAGCCTGGATGCTTCAATAATTGTCGGCTTTCCAGGAACGATTGCCAGCACATGGCAACAAGCAGGACGAGCAGGTCGCGGTTCAGAAGAATCGCTTGCTATATTTATCGCTTACAACGATCCAATAGACCAATATCTTGTAAAGCACACAGATTACTTCTTTGGTCAATCGCCCGAAAGCGCCATAATTGACCCGCAAAATCCTTATATTCTTGCCGATCATCTAAGATGTGCCGCTTTTGAACTACCGCTCAAGCAAAATGATTCGCTCTATTTTGGCACCCAAATGCATGCGATTGCTGAAGCTATCGAAGAAGAAGGAAATCTAAAGAAGATTGATGGTGCTTGGTATTACTCCAGTACCGAATTTCCTGCAAAAGACGTAAATCTGCGCACAATATCCGAAAACACCTTCACCATTGTAGAGCTACCTGTCGAAATTAAAGGCAAAAGATTGGAAGATATAGAATTCGCAACGTCCAGCATGGGTTCGAGCCTAGCCAAAATCCCTGAACAACCTCGCGTTATTGGCGAAGTAGACTCGATTAGCGCTCCAGAAATTGTTTACCCCGAAGCAGTATATATGCATGAGGGTGAAACATATTTGGTGGATGAGCTAGATTTGCAAGGCAAGGTCGCCTATGTGCGTCGCGCTGAAGTTGACTACTATACTCAAGCAATTCTCGATTCCAGCATTAGAATAAACAATCTGGCAAGCCGCCCAAAGACGCCTGAAGACAAATCTCCCGCACCCGCAAGTGAATCACTTGATTCCTTTCCTCTTAAAAAGGAATGGTCCAAATGCTTGGTATATTATGGCCCAGCAACTGTTACTTGGGCAACGACCGGCTTCAAAAAGATTAAGTTCTACAGTCTCGACAGCATTGGATACGGTAAAGTAAACCTGCCTCCCCAGCACTTGGAGACAATGGCGCTTTGGATAATACCGCCAAAAGAGTTGCTTGATGAAATTCAAACCAGGGGACTTAAACCAATTGAGGGCCTTGTTGGAATACGAAATCTTGCTGTGCACGTCCTACCCCTTTTTGCCATGTGTGACAAGCAAGACATTGGCGGTATAGTGGACAGCTCGAATACCGGGTCACCGACAATTTTCATCTACGACCGATATCCTGGAGGACTTGGATTCGCCGAGAAAGGATACAAAACAATAGAAGATTTAATGTATTCCTGCCTGGAAGTAATTAATGGGTGCGAATGTGAAGAAGGTTGTCCTTCGTGCGTTGGCATCCCAATTCTCCGCCCACCAATTCATACTGACCCCGATATATTTGGCACCTCGCCAATTCCTAATAAAGAAGCTGCGAAGATGATTTTAGAGAACCTGTGTAGTTCTTGAAAGTAAAATTAAAGTTTATATGAAAGACTGAAAACCGAATTCATTTCAAGGACGCCGTTCAGGAAAAAGCAGGAAAAGAGTTCTGCTTTAGCGAAAAGAGAGAAATAACTATGAGGAATCTATTCGTGATACTAGTAATGATTCTTTACTTAGCCCTTACTCTGAGCCATGCGCAAGTCTCTGCGACCACCAAAGCGAAGCCTAGGCGACCGATAGTTGTAGCGAACTACTACACCTGGTACACAACCCCATGGGGCGCAGGTGGTCAGTGGGGTCATTGGGCATGCAACAAGCCAAGTGAGATACTCCCCAGAGCTAGCGATCCGAATATACTTTTATTTCCGCCGGCAATCCGCGAGATATGCTCTGCTGTTTACCCGCTTGTCGGTCCTTATGATAGCATGAACAAGGATATTGTTCGCTGGCACATTCGTCTTGCCAAAGCCGCAGGAATCGACGCATTCATGGTGGATTGGTGGGGACCAGCAACCTGGCAAAAACCATCCGGATGGACACATGACGTTTTCGTTAAAACAATTTTACCGATTGCAGAGGAAGAAAATTTCAAAATTTTCCTTTTTGATGAAACGCCTCAATTCGTCGATGATTTCGAAACTATCAAGAAGTGGACAGCACAATATCTTAAACAATTCAAAAACAGCCCTGCCTGGTTTCATATTGACAACAAGCCAGTCTGGGCAATATATCAGCTTTGGGAAGGGAAGCTCACTGCGGCGCAAGGAAGAGAATTAATAGAGCACGTGGAGAAAGAAGTTGGCCCAGTTTACTGGATAGTAGACAAAATGCGCGGTCGCATGGGAGAGAATGGCTTCGAACTTTTTACACCAAACGACTGGCTGGCAATTCCACAAATCGACTGCATCATGGGATATGCAATGTTCTCAACCTGGCGCATGCACGAATACAAAGAAATTGCACCTGTTTACAAGAAATATGCTGAAATGATTCACAACGCTGGCAAGAAAGTTATGCTCCCAGTTCATCCAGGTCATGATAACCGAAAAATAGCTAAAGAATCCTACGTAATGCCAAGGCAAAATGGACAGACGCTCAAAGATTTCTGGCAAGCGGCTTTGGAGGCAGGCGCTGACTTTATAGAGATTACGTCGTGGAATGAATGGCCAGAGTCCACGGTTGTGGAGCCAGCGCTCACATGGGCGGACCCATACTTATATCTTAAAATTATCTCTGCTTTTCAAGATAAGAAGTTTAAAGCTCCACCTTTGCCGCCGTTTGAATCGCTCGACCCAGCAATGCAAGAATACCTACAGGCAAAAGACATCCGCAACTAGTAATAATACCTGATTTAAGCAAAAAATTATTCACAAGCTGATAAGTCGAAAGTATAATAGATAAAATATAAATAGAGTCCTTGCCAGCTTGATACCTATCTACCCCATAGCAACCCAAAATTGGCAGAACTCCTGTAATTAATCTTGTGGGGGGTGCTTATTTATGAAACGCCTGGGACTGCATGCACTCACTATCCTGCTTATATTAGCCGTTCCCCTAGCGTGCATTGGCTCTCCAAAATTTGACGATGACTCCAAGGGCCATCCTGATTTCGATAGAATGGCAACACAAAGAGGCGGTCGTTGGCAGCAGCCACTGATGCCGCTATTCGAAGAAGCAGCTGCACGCCATGATGTCCCCTTGCCTTTGTTGCTGACCCTAGGATACTTCGGCAGTGCATTCGAAAACCGCGGAGATGCTCCAACTATCGAGGGAGGTTACGGAGTAATGGCCCTCCGCGAAAACAAAACAGGCGGAAAATCACTCGCTGAGGGAGAAGAACTCACCAAGACTCCAAAGGAAAAGCTAAAAATAGACCCCAAAGAAAATATTAACGCAGCAGCGGTAGTATTAGCCCACTATGCAAAAAAACAAGGGATCGATAAAAGCAAAGGCTTGGAAGCCTGGTTAGGACCAGTAATTGAGTACGCCGGCTTGGAAGAAGAATTCAGCCGCTTGTTTGCGATGGAAATATTCCAGAAGCTTCAAAGTGGGTTGGATTGGACTAACTCGTCTGGAGAGCGATTCTACTTCCCTCCTCAAGACATCGGTGCAGTTGACCTAAATTCGCTCATACCTAGAGAAGCGGTTCGGATAACGAACATAGGTGAAGCTGCACCAGCACCAGAATTAGCTGGCGATGTCCCGCCAATTGTTGGCTCGAGCGATTATCCACCCGCCATATGGTACCCAGCCGCAAGTTGCAATTACTCCGCGTACTATACCGCAAAAGACACCATCGTTGTGCATACCATCGAAGGAACTGCAGCAGGTTGTCTTTCATGGTTTAGGAATTGCAACGCCCAAGTTTCCGCTCACTATGTGGTTTCAGAAGCTGGCACAGTCTGGCAATGCGTCGACGAAGACTACAAAGCGTGGCACGTAAGCTGCTACAATTCGCGATCTATTGGAATCGAACACGAAGGCTATGCGGCATCACCAAGCCATCCAAAAAGTCTTTATGACGCATCAGGCTTGCTTTCCCGCGATATTTGCAATGATTGGGGCATTCCTAAAGAAAAACGAACAGTCGGACCGGGAATTCTTGGCCATATCGACGTCACTCGGTGTTGTTGCGGCACGCATACTGATCCAGGCAACGGCTGGGACTGGAATTATTACATTAGCGTAGTGCAAGGCGTACCAACCTGGGGTGCCAGCTTCCACGCGCAGTCTTACCCATCTACTATGACTGCAGGCAGCACTGCAATTGCCTGGGTCGAGTTCGTAAACACCGGCACAGGCGCATGGCATCACAACGAAACCTACTTGGGAACATCGAGTCCCCGAGACCGAAGTAGCCCCTTCTACAACCCAAGCAACTGGCCTTCTTGCAATCGTCCGACCGATGTAGATCAATGGGAGGTAACTCAGGGTAATATCGGGCGTTTCACATTTATATTAAAAGCACCGACAACCCCAGGTACATACGTTGAAAAATTCCAGCTAGTTCGAGAAGGTATAACTTGGTTTGGCCCGGAGATTACATGGACAATTACTGTAACCCCAGCAAAAGGTAACCTAACAGGCACAGTCCGTAACGCCGCAAATGGGCAGCCAATTTCAGGTGCAACTGTTGCCATATCTGGAGGGCCATCAACTACCACCAACAGTTCGGGCGTATATACCTTCAATGATCTTGACCCTGCAACATACACATTAAATGTTTCGAAGTCTGGCTTCAACCCCGCAAGCGATACAGCCACTGTGACTGCTGGTCAAACAACCACTAAAGACTTCTACTTAGTCTCAACGGATACCACTCCGCCCTCCGCCCCAACAGGGCTGACAGCAACCAGTATATCTCCGTCCCAAATCAACCTATCATGGAATGCTTCAACAGACTCTGGCGGAGCTGGGCTAGCAGGATATATAATCTTCCGCAACAATGCAGAGGTTGGCAGAACATCAGCCACCACATACCAAGATAATGGCTTAACGCAAAATACAACATATACCTATTACGTTAAGGCATATGACAACGCCAACAATGTTTCTGGTCCATCAAACACCGCTGTCGCATCAACTCAACCCGGCACGGTTGCAATTTTCCAAGACGGTTTTGCAACAATTGATCCGAATCTTTGGACAGCTATCGTCCAAAGCCCAATGCCTGGACCATACCCTCCTGTTTGGGATGGAAGTGTTAACCACGGTACATTCCCCGGCAGCGGTTCGATAAAAACACTAAGCTCCAGCGATCCTAATCAAGGCTGTCTGCTAGGGCACACCTTCAACCCGCCTTTCCAAGCAGCAAAATTCGAAAGTTGGTTTTATGATACCTCGGCAAGCAATAACAGCCGCCAGGGCCTTGAAATACGATGCCACGATAACTCCGGCGGAATCAAAGCGATTTATTACCTAGGGACATACTCTGCTTCGCCGGGCTCGTTCAGCACATACAGCGCTGGATACTACAAGGTGTGCGGAACGGGATGCACAGGCTGGTATTGGCCAGGAGCCGCCTGCAAAACACGAACGGTCGGCTGGCATAAGTTCACAATTGAATTCCTGCCGTATACTGGCAGCAGCGATGTCAAATATTATATCGACGACACCTTGGTCTGCACCACGGACCGGACATTAGACACTCAAACATATGGCTTGACAATGGTCGCATATGGATACCACTACCGTGTAAACCAAGAAGGATGGTTTGATGACTGCGCCATGTATGCATCAGCTCCATATGCTCCAACTATGGGCACCCCAGTCGCCCTTTCTACCAATTCAATAAGATGGGTATTGACTGATAATTCGAATAACGAAACAGGATTCTTGATAGTCGATTCAGCACAGACAGTTAAAGCATCAGCACCTGTTCAAAATGGCACTGGCGGAACAGTCAATATCACAGAAGGTAGCCTATCTCCAAATACTCCATACACACGATATGCGAAGGCATATAACGGCACGTTAAACAGCGTTTCTTCAGGGCCAGCGACACGATGGACTCTTTCCAACCCGCCAACATCTGCCAATGTCGTGTGCAACCGGACAATTGGAACATGGTATAATACGCCAACATTTAGCTTTACAGCTGTTGGAGGGTTTGGTCAAGGGACTGTAAGCGAATATAGATATGCCTGGGACACTAGTCCTACCCATACGTGGACCGGCTCTGAAGCAATATGGAATTCCGGCAACCTAATTCTCACAGCGCCAACACCTGGCAGTTACTACTTGCACATAAAAGGCTTCAACGGCGAGGGGGTGGCAAATGGTACACTCGACCTTGGACCGTTCATGTTTGACGATAATCCGCCATCTAATCCAACATCAGCTTCGGAAACACACGGCTCACAAAATGGAATATGGCAATCAACGATTGCTGACCCAACGTTCACATGGACCGGTGCAGAGGATAGCGATTCTGGCATAGCCGTCTATTTCGTCTATTTCGGCACTTCCGAACTTGGAACATCCGACACCATAGTCAGCGAAGCATCCTTCGACCCACCTGCCGTTGATACCGGCACCTATTATCTCAGGATTCGCGCAAAGGACTTTGCTGGAAATACTGCTGATGAATGGAAAACCCTTTTCACCTTTAAATATGACTCCAATCCTCCAAACACACCCATCGTTGAAGATGATGGACAATATAGTGGATCAAGGACGAAGCTCCATGCAACCTGGAGGGCCACTGATGCTCACTCCGGCATAGCTGAATATATGTATGCTGTTGGTACTTCGCCAGGCGATACCAGCATCGTTAATTGGACTTCGGCTGGTGCAAGCGATGAAGCCATCATCACCATTCCCAGTCCTGGCCTAAATATTGGCACTACATATTATATCTCTGTCAAAGCGAGAGATTCGGCAGGCAACTGGAGTAACATAGGGTCATCTGATGGAATTCAAGTTGTTGCTGAGTCTCCCACAATTGCATTCGCCAAGGGATTGGCCAATGCTACGCCTGTAGCGCTAACAAACAAGATAGTGACCGCAACATTTGCAAACGGCTTCTATATCGAAGAAGCTGACCGATCATCCGGCATTCTTGTTCTCGGCTCTGGCCCGAATCCGGGAGCCCTTGTGACAGTCGGTGGCACGCTAGGAACAAATGCGTCAGGCGAGCGGGCAATAGTGGACGCAGCGACAATAGTGGAAGCTGCGCCCGATCCAAACCGCATTCCCAAACCACTCTTTATGATTGGCAATGCTCTTGGCGGCGATTGGTTCAACGCCGAAACGCCCGGCGTAACAGGGGCAGTCGCCCTCAATAACATTGGGCTGCTAGTGACTATCTGCGGCAGGGTTGAATCCGTTGGCGAACAAGAGTTCCTAATAAATGACGGCTCCACCGCGTCTCCAATAAAGGCAATAGCGTCAGGAATTAATGTTAGCAGCCTAATCGCTGAAGACGATTTCGTTGTTGTCACCGGAATCTCATCTCTCGAACTCGATGACGGCGTCTTCAAACCGCTGCTTCGCGTTCGGACTGCTGAGGATATAGAAAAGAAAAATTAAAGAAAATACAGGCAGTACAATAAATTGACAAGAACCTAAAGGCTAGATAGCTTAACTACCTCGCCGGTTTTGATAGAATTAAGAGCCGCAATGCTCACGGCAAGAGCAATCCGGCCGTCCTCACCGGTGACTTCAGGCTCTCTGCCCTTACGTACTGCATCTACCATGTCATTTATGCGCACAGTTGAACCTGGGGAGTTGGGGGGCAGGTCGTAGGTATTCCTTTCTGAGCCCGAAATTATTTCTAGCTTACTGCCCACCGGACGCACGGCAAGATTTGGACCAACCAAAAGCTCATTCCCCAAACTAGGGAATCCTTCTGGCATTCCCCAGTTTACACGGACATTCACCACATGACCACCGCTCATCTCTACAATAATGTCAGCCGCATCTATTGCTAGGTCATCAATCCCCAACAAGCGCTCTTTGCCTTTACCAAAGATATGTCCGCGTGCAAAAACACTAACCGGTTCCTCTCCCGTAATCCACCGCATCAAATCGAAAAAAATGACCGGCCATATCTATCACTGGTCCGCCGTTCATTGAGCACCTATGCATCGCAATCTTAGGCCGGACTTCGCGAATATCTTCAAATCGAGCAAAAATAGGCCCACCAAATGCGCCCCGCTGAAAAATTTCTTTGTATCGAATATTCTTTGCCAATCCACGATATTGAAAAGAAGTAGATAAAAACACATTGTTCTTTTTTGCAATGCGGATCATTTCATCCGCCTGTCCGAGCGTCAAAGCAAGTGGCTTCTCGCAAAGAATGTGTCTACCGAATTTTGCAGCAAAGCATGCAATTTCCGAGTGGAAGCATACCGGCGTGCAGATTGAAACAATATTTACGCCTTCATGAAGAATTGCGTCTTCATTATCCTCATAGGCAACAGCACCAGTCTTTTGAGCAAGCGAATTTCTCCTCTCCTCGATTGGGTCGCAAACGGAAACAACTCTTACATCGTCGCGGCTCACCCACCCAGCTGCATGTTGATTTCCCATTTGCCCACATCCTACGATGCATACTTTTATTTCCATAACTCACTCCTCACCGAAAATGCCCTTTAAATATGCCGCATTGCTTTTAGCTGCCTCACCAGAAGGGATATCCGCACGGTCTTGCTCAGCTATAATCCATAAATCTTGTGTATTCTTTTTAATCCAATCTGCGGCCTCTGCTAGAGGAGCAATGCCCGTACCCAATATTACTGTGTCGCATCCTGAGCTTCTAGTGGCAAAGTCTTTGAAATGAACTGCGCCAATCCTTCCCTTAGTCCGATTAAGGAATTCGAGGATGTTCCATCCACCTTTCATCACCCATCCAATGTCTGGACAGAATCCCAGTGCATCACTACTTTTATTTAGAAGGGCTTGAATCACACGACCGTCATCCGCAAACTCCCAGTTGTGATTATGATAAAGGAATCGAACACCTTGCGACCGACACTTTTCAGCGGTCTGATTTAGGACATCAAAGTCACGGTCGAATTGCCTGTCAGATACATATCGAAGACCTGAATAAATAATTAACGAGCATCCCACAGCATGAAGGTAATCGAGTACCTCATCTATAATGCGACGTTCCGAATCTGCCTGAGCTGGGTCAAGAAGACTGCCACCAATGTGTATGGCAGCCAAACCAAGCCCTCGATCATCAAGCATTTTCCTCAGTTCATTTGCCGCTTTCCCCCGCACGTGACGAAATCCTATTTCTACCCCTTCATATCCTGCCGCTATGACATCGTCAAAGACCTGTGAGAACCGCTCACGCTGATTTTCTCCCCATGTAATTGTCTGACAACCAATATGAAAGCCCATTATAATCTCACTCCTATTTGCTTTTAAAATATCGTGTTGCAATAAAATACTATCTCATATAAGATAATTCCTCCATTTTGCAATAAAACTTTTGGCTCAACAGCACTGTTCTAGTAAAGAAATGAGCGGCAATACTAATTAGAAAAAAATAAAGCCGAAGTGTACACTTCGGCTTTACTATTGTGGAAAGGGCTTTATTTAGCAAGCCCCAATATTCCAAACTTGCTTTAGTTTATTTTCGCAAAAGAGAGGTTATACCTCCTTAACAAATTGCGCCACCATATCACCAACTTCACTTGTCGTGTAACCCATCTTTCCTGCTGCCAATGATTTGAGTTTTTCACCGGTAACTTTTGCAATGGCTTTGTCTACTAACTCGGCAGCCTTCTGTTCACCAAGGTTCTCCAACATCATCTGGAGCGCACCTATTGCCGCAAGTGGATTGATTACATTCTTTCCTGTGTATTTTGGAGCCGAGCCCCCAATCGGCTCGAACATTGAAACGCCTTCTGGGTTAATATTTCCCCCGGCGGCAATTCCCATTCCGCCCTGCGTCATTGCGCCAAGGTCGGTGATTATGTCGCCGAACATATTATCAGTAACAATTACGTCGAACCACTCCGGATTCTTGATCATCCACATAGTGGTTGCATCCACGTGCGCATAATCCGTGGTTATATCGGGGTACTCTTCCCCTACTTCGTAGAAAGTTCTCTCCCACAGGTCAAATGCATACGTCAATACATTCGTTTTTCCAACTAACGTTAGCCGCTTCGCTTTATTGCGCTTCCGACAGTATTCAAAGGCATACCGGATGCACCGCTCAACGCCCTTCCTTGTATTAATTGATTCCTGAACAGCGACTTCGTCTGGGGTGCCCTTTTTCAAAACGCCACCTGCCCCAGCATAAAGACCCTCTGTGTTTTCGCGAACTACAACATAATCAATGTCCTCTGGCTTCTTATCCTTCAGCGGTGTATCTACCCCCGGATAAAGTTTGACCGGCCTAAGGTTAATATATTGGTCAAGGCCAAATCTTAGCGCCAGTAAGATGCCTTTCTCTAGAATTCCAGGCTTAACATCAGGATGGCCTATTGCACCCAGGTAAATTGCGTCATACTTCCTCATTTCCTCGATTGCATTCTCAGGAAGCACCTCACCAGTTCTGAGATACCTATCACCGCCCCAGTCATATTCCGTCGTTTCGTATTGAAACCCTGCAACCTCCGATACAGACTTTAGAACTTTTAATCCCTCGCGGACGACTTCGGGCCCTGTGCCATCGCCAGGGATAACTGCTATTTTGTAGGTCTTCAACAGTGCGTCATCCTCCTTACAACGGTTATCCGAAACAAACTAGAGTATAGGAGATTCGGCCCTGAAATGCAAGTAGCAAAGCGGAAACAAAGCCAGATAGCATCACGATGTTTTATCACGAGTTTGCAAGCCCCAATTCTATAAATACACTAATACACCACATGAGCGTTATTTTGGCTGCTTAACCCACGTATGCCAATCAGGGCCTAAATCACCACGTTGTTTATAGCGATCCATAAGGTGTGCACAGCCGCAACTGCGTTCTTCCCCCGCAAGTATGCCAGCTATTGCAGAAATGATCTCAGGAAACCTGTCAACTGCACTTTCAACTAAGCTTTTCTCCTCCTCCGATATCAATCCTTCAAATAGTTCACCAGGCGAAAACTTTGCTTCTCTAACCCCTTCCGCGTAGTTCGTTATGTAGCAAATAGGCGCATAGCACATTTCGAGTTCTTTGGCTAAAAAGACTTCAGGCACAAGAGTCATTCCCACCATATCGGCGCCAAAAGCCTTGAACTTCTTGATTTCAGCTGGAGTCTCCAATCGAGGTCCCTCTGTGCAGACATACGTACCGCCAAGGCGAACATCAAGCCCTAGTTTAACCATCGCTTTGAGAGCTATGTTTTGCAAATTTGGACAAAATACAGGATTCTGCCGCACAAAACCTACTCCCATTCCCTCAAAAAACGTATAGATGCGCCGCTTTGTTTCATCTATAATATCATCAGGAAGCACAAATTGCCCCAATCTTAAATTCACATTTATTGCCCCAGGGCCCGACCACGCTATAACCCTAGTGGCTCCCAACTCTTTCAAAGCCCATATGTTTGCACAATAATTTACAAACGACGCCGAGATTCGGTAGCCTTCTTCACCATGTCTTGATAGAAACAGGTAATAGGCGTCTCCAGCAAAGATTTTATAAATTGGTTGAGAATCTCCAAACGGCGTTCGAACAGAACCAAACCTCTCACCAAAGATGCGCCCAGATTTAATTAAAGTGTATGCCTGGCTTCCACCTATAACAGCAAGTATTTCCTCCATGTAAGCGTAACCCCTCTCCCACCGAGTGTTTTAGAAAAACGATGACAAAAGCCCACCACAACCCTTTGAGCTACCCCAAGCGATCATAAGCACATCAAGCAATAATAAATGGGCTACATAGACAGCGCTCCAGAAACAATAGTTAAAATGAATTATCTGCAAATTAAAAAAGTAGTTTATAGCATATCCTAATGGGTAAAAACACACACGAGCAAAGAAACTAATTTAAACATTTAAAATGGGCTGACGAGTCCGCCCACTCATCAGCCCTGCTAACGACGAATGTCCATGAGTACGGTCATCGGTCGCCAGCAATTTCAATTATACCACATACGACTAGAGCAGTCAGCACCAATGTGCGCTTGCCAAGCGACCGTTCCCCTCATTATGGTTTCTTTCCAGCAGTGGAGGAATAATCAATGGATATCTGGACAGTTTACCGCATCCTAATGAAGCACAAATGGGCTATCATTTTATCTACCGCTATCACGGTTGGAGTAGCCCTATTCGGATACTCCCTTTTACCTATTTACTATGAAGCAACCGCCACTATGATGCCATCTGAAAGAGTATTGATGCACCCTACTACAATTGGAACCGCTATTGCCCCTTTAAGTGACGAGCAACGCGATGAACGTGTATCAACCTTGGCAGCAATGGCTCAAAGCCGCACAATATGTGCCATTGCCTGCAAAAAGCTGAATCTAAAAATTTCTCCATCTGAGCTTCAAAGCAAACTTACAGTAAATCGAGTTATTGACAACCAAGACGGTCGACAGACAAATTTGCTTAAACTAAAAGTCCTAATGGATGAGCCTGAAAAGGCTGTCATAGTCGCCAATGCGCTGGCAGAAAGTTTCTGTGATTTCTACGACAAAGTCAGCCATAAAGAAGCCACAGAAAACCGTAAGTTCCTTGAAGAACAAGTGCAGGAAGCACGCCGCAAGCTCAATCTCGCAGACGAACGACTGCGAAGTTTTCGAGGGCACGCTCGCATTGCAAATCTAAACACTCAAATTGAAGCTGATTTGAAAGTCTTAGCAGATCTTAAATCACAACGAGACTCTGCTATGGCACAGCTATCGGAAGTTACTGGGAACCTAGCGGCCGTGTCCAGACAAATTGCCCAGATGAGTAGTTCTAAGACCACAGTTGAAATGACTTCCGAGGGTAGTGCAACCGCAGATTTAAAAGCACGAATTTCCCAAATGGAGAAAGACCTTGCACTTCTTAGAAGCCGTTATACTCCTAAACATCCAAAGATTATTCAGCTTGAGACAACTTTGGCACGTGCCCGCGACGAACTAAATCGCACTTCGAACCAAATGACGCAAAGAATTGTAGTCACTACAAATCCTGAATATGAAGCACTTCAATCACAGAAAAGAGATCTCGAGGCTAAGCAGGCAGCAGGACAAGCTAGGATCGCTGCTTTAGACCGTGCTATTCGCGAGCGAGAAAAACAACTCTCAAAATACCCTAGCACTGATGTTGAACTTAGTAGACGAGCACTGGAAAGCAAGACAGCACAGGAAGCTTACAGCTCGATTCTTGCCCGTTGGAATCAAGCAAGAATTGACGAAAGTCTTACAACTGAAACCGGTGCAATCCAAATAATTGACCGTGCTGAAAAAGCAAGCGGACCAATTCGAAAGGGACCTGATAAAATTCAACTTATTATTGCCTCGATTTTGTTCGGCATCGCCATTGGCGCAGGTTACTCTCTATTAACCGAAAAGCTGGACGTATCCATCCGTACCGTAGAAGACGCACGCTCGCTAGTTGACTTGCCAGTTGTAGGAGTCATTCCAACACTTGAACCCGCAGTTTCGGCGATTGATGCGCCAAGGCTTACGGATTTAAACCCGGTTTCACCTTACGCGGAGTCTTATCGGTTCCTAGGAACAGATTTACTCCTCTCGGCAGAACAAGATGGAATCAAAAGCATAATGATTGCCACCGCAAAACCTCATCAAGGCGGGACTGTAACAATTTGCAATCTCGCGATTACTCTTGCGCAAGCAGGCAAGCAAGTGATACTTGTCGATGCAGACTTCCGCCGGCCCCAGCTTCATCGTGTATTTACGGTCGCCAACAAACCTGGCCTGAGTGACGCATTGTCTAATGGTATGCCAATTTCAGAAGCTTTGCACCAAACCCACATTCCAAATTTGAAACTTGTTCCATCGGGAACAAATCCAGATAACCCTTGGAAATTACTCAGGTCACGAAGATTTGTCGAAATCATGGACGAGCTTAAAGCTATGAGCGATTTTGTACTGTTCGATTCTCCAAGCGCAATGGTCTTCGCAGACGCAATTACCATTTCCTCACTAGTCGATGGAGTAATAGTTGTAATTCGTGCGAATCAACCCCCAAGGGGCAATGAGCTACAGCTTAAACACTTACTGAATAAGGCAAATGCTAATATCATTGGAGTGGTTCTAAACGCAGTTTCCCCACATTTAACAGACAGTATTTGCTTTCATGATTATTATTACTCGTCTCCTAGCCAAGGAAAATCAAGACTTGCTATTAGCAGCAGTCAAGGCACAAAAGATACTGCGGCAATCATACCAAAAGACGAAGACAAACAGGCTTGATATATATAAGAAAAAGTACCGTAGGTTTTAGCACTAAGGACATTACTTAAAAGGTAGCAGGATGAAAAGCATTGTCGGTTCACCAGCAATATCTGAACTAAAAGCACAACCTTTGAAAACTCCTCGCAGCCTGGTGATTCTCGGTTTAGTTTCGGCATTAGCGGGGCTTCTCCTTGTATTTGCCCGCCCAGGAGCATTAATGCGAATATCAGCAGCAATTGCATGCGCATGGATTACCCTAACTTTTCCTTTCGCAGGATTGATACTTTATCTGCTCGTTGAATATATGCGTCCTGGTGACGTAATGCCAAGCATTGCCAGCTGGCGGCCCGCACTTATTGTAGCGGTACTAACAATGATTGGACTGGTTATCGCAAAGTCAAAAGATCGCTCGCAAGAGATAGTATGGAGCAAACAAAGCTGGATGCTGGCGGGCTTTATATCAACCATGCTGGTATCAATAATCACAGCGATTTGGAAATCCCAAGCGCTTCAAGTAACTATCGACGCAGCGAAGATTTGGATAGTCTTTTTAATTATGACAAATTTGATAACCACTACTTACCGCTTAAAGCAGTTCACTTGGGTTATGGTCTTGCTAGGCTTCTATCTTGCAGGCCGGTCTGTATTTATGTACCAACGGACGGGTGACTTCGCAACGGGGCCGGGAGAAGGCTTCCTGGGCGACCGCAACGACCTAGCGATGGCAATGCTTGTTATACTCCCAATAGCAGGCTCTTTGTTTCAATCATCTGAGAAAATACTTGAAAAGACATTAGCTGGAACTACCTTTGTTGCTCTCATAGCAGGAATCATCTCCACATTCTCCCGGGGTGGATTTGTAGGACTCTTATGCGTCCTCTTAGGAATGAGCTTGCTTGCCAAGCGGCGGACAATCGCGTTTTTAACACTTTCAGCGCTTTTAGTTATAGCATGGTACGTATCACCTGATTCCTATAAAGAACGTATTATCTCAATTTCCCACTACCAACAGGACGAATCGGCTCAAAACCGCCTTTACGCTTGGAAAGCAGCACGGGCAATGTTTCATGATCGTCCCTTCTTTGGCGTTGGACCAGGGAATTTCGAGACAGCATACGGAAGGATATATCGTCCTCCAGGCGCACCCGGAATTTGGCGTGCACCCCACAGTATATATTTTGAATGCATCGCAGAATTGGGAATCGTAGGATGTATATTCTTCGGCTTGCTGGTAAGCCTGACGTACCTTGATTGCCTAAAAATATACTTATCTCGCACAGCTGCACCAGCCACCAATTGGGAACGCCGAATGGCCGCAGGATTTATGCTGGGCATGACTGGGTATCTGGCTAGTGCTACATTCCTATCTGCATTACTTTACTCTCATCCATATTATCTCGCTGCGCTTACCGTAAGCATGGCAAACATAATAAACTCAAGGCAACTAAAAACCGGAGGTGAACCAGTATGAGAATACTTCAAGTCGTTCCCACCTCCGGCGCAGGCGGAGCAGAGCAAATAGTACTTTCGCTTGCTAAATCACTTAAAGAAAACGGCTCAGATGTTGCCGTGGCGAGTTCAGGCAGCGACCCCTACTTATTCCAAAAGCTCAAAGAATCAGATATTAAGGCTTTTACGTTGGCCACACAAGACAGAAAATGGCAGATATTCGAGATCGCAAAAATAATCAAAACCTTCCGCCCAGACATTGTCCACAGCCATATGTTTGATGCAAACCTACCGTCTACATTGGCTAGTTTAATGTCACGCAAGCCAATAATTCTCACCATTCATTCAGTAGCGTATGAGTTGGAAACATGGAAACGGAAACTTATCAACGCACTTTTAAGCCGATGCGTTTCTCAAGTTGTAGCCGTGTCAAAAGCAGTCGCACTTAAGCTTAATAGCGCAGGTGTGCCGGCAAACAAGATTATATGCATATACAACGGAGTAGATGTCTCACAATTTATGGGGGATTCCAAGCATAAGTTCCGACAAGAACTTTGCATTGCGGATGACTCCCACCTAATGGGCATGGTAGCAAACCTCCGACCGGCAAAAGACCATGAGGTGGCAATTAGAGCAGCAGCAATGGTGATAAAAAAAGTTCCCAAGACCCATTTTATGATGGTTGGCGATGGTGTAGATAAATCTGCACAAGCACTAATGAGGCTATGTGAATATTTAGGCGTAAGCAGAAATGTGCATTTTCTTGGATTCAGAGAAGATATTCCAAACGTACTTAAATCTCTCGATTTATTCGTGCTGGCAAGCAAAGTTGAAGGCCTCCCGGTAAGCGTTATTGAAGCTATGGCGGCAGGATTGCCAGTCGTTGCAAGCAACGTAGGAGGAATGGCAGAGCTAATTGATGAGGGCATTACGGGGTTTCTCGTTCCGCAAGGCGATTATCATCGCCTTGCAGAGAAAATTGAAGTTATTCTCCGAAACCCAACCTTGGCTAAAAGCATGGGGGTTGAGGGCAGAAAAAAAGTTTTAAACAACTTCAGTCTTGGGGCAATGAAAAATGCATATTATAGCCTTTATTTAAAGTTTGGCAGGGTACAACAATAAAGCATATCAAAACGAAAACTGGGGGCCCGACGGGTAGTATTTTTAATGTTCCATACAAAAGAGGTAGGAAAATATGGAAGCGATTTTCTGGATCAGTTTTGCATTGCTTTTCTACACCTACGTCGGCTACCCATTTTCGCTAATAATTATAGGCTGTTTCCGCAGAAAACCTGTATATCGCAAGCGAATACATCCAAAATTAAGCCTCATAATAGCTGCTCATAATGAGCAAGCAGGCGTTAGATTGAAACTTGCAAATACCCTATCATTGCATTATCCTAAAGACCGGTTAGAGATCATCTTAGTATCTGATGGGTCAACGGATCGCACTGCAGAGATTGCTGCTGAGTTTGAAGAAGCTGGCGTGCGATGCCTGGTGATAAATGAATGGGTAGGTAAATCCATAGCCTTGAACCATGCAGTTCGGTTTGCAAAAGGTGAGATACTAGTATTTACGGATATTGGCGCAATAGCTGAGCCAAATTGTTTGGAAGAGCTTGTATCAAACTTTGCAGATCCAACCGTTGGATGTGTCTCTGCTGAGAATCACGTCCTTGCACAAGGAAGCGGTGCGAGCGAAGGTACATACATGAAGTATTTGATGTGGCTGAGACGGCTAGAAAGCAGGATTGGTTCTTGCACGTGTGTTTGCGGTTCATTTTATGCAATTCGCAGGGAACTCTGCCCAATATTCATACCTCATGCTGCAACAGACTTACTATCTGTTCTTGAGACAGTCAAGCGGGGGTACAGAACGATAAGCGACCCCCTTGCTCATGCCAATATAGGCGCAGTTCGCACCCAGCGTGAGGAATTTCAAAGAAAATTCCGTACCGTTCTGCTTGGAGTCGCTTGCCTGCCATACATGCTTCCCCTGCTGAACCCAATTCGCTCTGGACTTTTTTCTCTCGAGCTTTTGAGTCATAAAATTCTGCGCTGGAGTGGCGCGATATTTCTGGTATCTTTGCTGAGCGCGAATGCGTTCATTTATGGAATATCTGATTTGTACAAGGTTGCATTAGGGATTCAACTCATTTTTTACGCGCTGGCGTTTCTTGGCGCCATATCTGAGGGACTCGCCGCCAAACTAGCAATTGTTCGCATCCCATATTTCTTAATACACACGCATTTCTCCGCTCTTGTAGCATGTTGGAAATATGCTCGTGGTGAGCGCATATCAGTTTGGCAGCCATCAAAGCGCCCGCTTGAAGGAATATCAACATGAGCGCCGTGCGGCTTCTGATGATTCGAAGTACGAAATCTTATGGAGGCCCAGAGCGCCAGATTATTGGATTTGCTCGACGGCTTAACCCCAAGCTGTTTTGTCCAATAATCTGTACATTCAGCGATACGTTGGGCTGGAAAAATCCCCTACTTGAAGTTGCCGGCAGCTTTGGGCTTAAAACTTGCTTGATTCCGACTGAACGAGCTTTTGACAACAAAGGCGTTTATGCGCTGAAGCAAATAATAGAAGAACACAAGATAGACATGCTTTGCCCACAAGACTATAGGGCAAACGTTTACGCTTTCCTTGCCACTAGAGGCCTCAACATTCCGCTAGGGGCAACCGTGCATGGATATGCTGGCAATACCAATAAGGTGCGTTTATACGAGTTCCTTGACCGGATTGTCCTAAGAACAATGCACAAAATCGTTTGTGTCTCAGATGCACTCAGGACTCGACTGCGTCGATATGGATTATCCGATAGAAAGCTCAACCGAGTATACAATTCCATCGACCCCGAAGAGATATTACCAGTAGCTTCAAACGGTGGTGGGAAATCGAAAAGTTATATAGTTTGTAGCGTTGGAAGACTAAGCATCGAGAAAGGACATCGCTTTCTTCTGAATGCTTGGCGTTATGTCGTGGAGCACTTAAAAAATGCCCAGCTCGTATTAGTAGGCGACGGCCCAGAAATGCCTAACTTGTTGAGGCAAGCACAAGCCCTGGGTATTGTATCGTCAGTCAGGTTCATAGGTCATACTAACAGACCGCTTGACTACCTAAGGGAATGCGATGTTTTTGTTCTTCCCTCACTTACCGAAGGCCTGCCCATTGCACTCTTGGAAGCATGCGCGATTGGCAGGCCAGTCGTCGCATCCAACGTTGGAGGAGTCGGCGAGGTAGTGATTCCAGGATACAATGGTCTGCTTGTTCGCTCCAAGCAACCTATGGAAATAGCTAACGCCATTATAGACATTCTTACACATGCTGAAGTCGCAATAGCAATGGGCGCACATGGAAGGCAACTCATCGAGGAAAAATTTTCCTTTAAGAGAAACGTGCCTCTGCTAGAGGAAGTTTATCTTTCTTGCACTGGGGATTCACCAATAGAAGAACTGCTTGCTGCGTGATTGATTTACTAAAAATGAAAATCATGGTGATAACAACACGAATGCCGTTTCCACTCGATAACGGCGGAAAACTGCGGACATACAACTTGCTTCGACGGCTTTCGGAGAAGCACTGGATTACGTTAGTAACTTTCGAGCCAGAGGAAACTCCTCCACAAGCGTTTATACAGTCGATTTGTCGGAAATTGATAACAGTCCCAGAACCTAATAGCAATACAATGGCTTCTTTTTATTTCAATCTCCTATCCGCACCGTTTCATAGCGACCCATTAACAGTAAGGAAATACACATCCGATCTTTTGGCAAAAGCAATTCGCGACCAACTAAGCCGCGAAAAGTACGACATAATCCACTGCGAGTCAACGCCATTAGCACGAACAGCTCTACAAGCAGCAGGCAGTCCTGATTGCATCGGCACACAAAACGTCGAAGCTCAAATCTGGCTGAGATATGCTGAAACATCGGTTAATCCATTAAAACGGTTTTTTATGTTTGACCAATATCGAAAGATTTTTAAATACGAAGCGGAGACATACCGAGATTTTGCCAGGGTTTTGGTTGTTTCCAATGATGACCGGCGATTAATAGCGGATTGGTATGGACTCGACTCGGTAGTGGTGCCTAATGGGGTAGATACCGAATATTTCCACCCAAGATTCTCCGAGCGAGACCCTTTAAACATCGCTTATATTGGAGCAATGGACTGGCGGCCAAACCAAGATGCCGTACTTTATTTCTTGAAAGAAATCTGGCCCATCGTGAAAGCTAAAGTACCCAAGGTAACATTCTCAATTGTAGGTCGAAAGCCACCAAAGAGCATTCTTAAAGTAGCCAGGCTTGATAAAAGTATCGAAGTAACCGGCACCGTCAAAGATGTGCGGCCCAATCTATGCCGCGCCTCCGTATGCGTTGTTCCTCTTCGAATCGGAGGAGGTAGCAGGTTAAAAATCTTAGAGGCGCTTGCCACATGCACACCTGTGGTCTCTACAACCGTGGGTGCTGAAGGACTAAAAGGCATCGAGCCTTGGGTGGCAATAGAAGATAACCCTAGGGAATTCGCCGAACGAGTAATTCATTTGTTGAAATCGCCAACTCCAAACGAAAAAATGCAAGAAGCAAGAAAGTTTGTCGCTGAACAGTACAGCTGGAAGGCATCGGCAGAACGCATTGAAAGTGTTTGGAATGATTTGCCAAAAACTTCGCGCCCGGGGTTGTTTCAACATGCGGCTTAGACTTTGCTTATTAAACATTGCATATTCGGGAGCAAATCCGCATCTCATACGCGAGCTATCGCGTCGCGTGGATTTGGATATTGTGGATGTACCGTTTCCTAAGCTTACTGACTTAACACTCAAGCTGAAAACGTTCCATCCACGACTGGCCGTGTGGAAGCGCCGCTATTCGCGGGCTTTGAACCAGGCATTCAAAAGCTATCAAGTTTTCAAAGCCCGCAGCCGGCTAGCGGCGCAGGGAATTTCGAACCTTCCAAAACGGCCAGATGCAATACTGCAAATCGGCGGGCTTTTCTCGCCAGGCCGCGCTGATATCCCTTACGCAACTTACAATGATTTCACTACAGCACTTGCTTCGAGGGAGTATCCCCCGTGGGCAGAGTTCAAGGACATAAAATCTGCTAATCGTTGGTATGAACTTGAGACAAAACTCTATCAGCAAGCTGGTAGGGTTCTCACTCTAAGCGACTACACTCGCAGGTCCATCATTATCGATTATGGGGTGTCTGAATCGAAAACAAGAACTGTGAGAGCAGGCATTAACTTCTCGTCTATCCAAGAGCGCACTAATGGCTATGACTGCAGAACAATCTTGTTTGTCGGTTATGACTTTGCGCGAAAAGGTGGCCCGACGTTGCTTGATGCCTTCGCACTTGTGCGAGAAGAGCGTCCAGATGCCCAACTCATCATAGTCGGCCCACAAATCAACGAGCAACCTGGGGTAAAATGTTTGGGCCAAATTACTGATAGAAAGCAATTAATAGGTCTTTACCATAAAGCTTCTCTGTTTGTAATGCCTAGCATTTGTGAACCATTCGGTTTTGTCTTCTTGGAAGCCATGGCTTCCAAGCTCCCATGTATTGGCACGACCTGCGATGCGATGCCCGAGATTATAGAAAACGGACGAACAGGATTTGTTGTGCCGCCTGGAGATCAGCAGGCCCTTGCGGAGGCAATCCTGAAACTACTTGGCTCACGTGAGCTCCTCGCCACGATGGGCGAGCGAGGCAGAGAAAGGGTCAGTAAGCTTTTTACATGGGAACAAACTGCTAAACATATAGTGGAGGAGGTAGAAGCAATGCTCTAAAGACGATTACAAATCAGAAGCAAAAATTCTTTTCTATTCGAAGAACAAGAGACATTAAAAATTAACAATTTGGCCAACAGGCCAACGAAAAGAAAGGGGTTTTATGAACTTTGGGGCACAGTAAGGTACACGTATTAAAATTAGCGTTTGTTATCATTCTCATCGCTTGCGCTGTAGAATGCGTGACTGCACCTGTCAAAACATCAGATTATCCTTGGATTAACACAAATGCAATTGAATACCTCCAGCCAACAGATGCGGTTGCTGTGCTGGATGCTCAACACTTTGACTCGGCGCTTAGTCCAGAACGATTTAGTAAGGTAAAAACTGAGCGCCCGGGAAAACTATGCTTGAAGTATCAAATCTGGCGAGATACATATGTCAATGAATGGGCTGCATTCGAGCGCCAAAAGCAAGAAACTTGGGCACGGAATAATGGTAAGAATGCAGAAGACTTCTGGTGCCATTATGCAAATGACGTCACGGTTTCTTTATCAACTGGCAAAAAGGTAATTCCTGGCTGGAATCCAGCCAACGACGCCAACCGCGATGATATTCGAGACTACAAGAGTGATTACGGGACAGCCACAGCAGTAGGCACTGGCTATCTTCAAGATACAACAAAGAACTGGGTTCCCAATGAATGGGCAGGCCATATTCTCGTTGACCGCTTAGGAAACCAGTTCACCATAATAAGCAACACTGCCACTCAGATCAACGTCTCAGGAACTCCTGCATCTGGGCGATATGGTCTATCACATGTAAACTCGGCAGACCACAAAGCGACTGCCAGGACACGAGCCGAGGCGCGCGTTAGGGTCCATGCATGGGGAGATGCTTCATACCCTGATGCGTGGGTGCAAAACTACTCATCTCAAGACTACTGGGCATATCGAAGATATGATGTGCAACAACTGATAGTCGAGGGCAACACAAGCTGGGACCCGGGCGCTGATACCCGTTGGGACGGCATTTTCGTGGATTCTACCCTACCCTACTACGACTGGCCAACCGTTGTTGATGGTCAGGACCGCGTTCTCGAATATCCTAATAGGGACCCTGCAATATACAAGCAACACACCATCAACTTGATAGCTTACGTTAAGGCTGGAATTGGTAACAAATTAATATGCCCAAATACATGCGGCTTATTCCCTGAAGCCGGGGATGCTGGCGGTGCAGTATACGAGGAAAACACCATCAGCTTCACTGGAGCTCAAGGCCCATCAAAGTGGGAACAGTGGCGCACCAGAAATGCAAAAGGTGTCTACTGCTTCACCGGCTACTTCTTTAGCTACTCTGACCGAGCGCGCGAGCAGATTCATTTCCTAGCTCACCACTATATCGCGCAGGAGCCTTATATCTACTTCGGAATATACGGCTTTGGATATACGCCGGTTCAGTGGTTTGCAGCAATGGAAAAGGATGTAGGCACTCCAACTGAACCTTACTCAGTCTGGAAGAGCGGTACAGACCCAGTCGGCCAATCCTACGTCATTTACAAGAGACAATACACAAAGGCTCTCATTCTATGCCGCCCAATGAACCCTGCAGGGCAGAGCAATTTCGGCGACGCATCAAGAGTGACATTTGCGCTTCCCTCATATACTACCGCTGATGGAGGAACATCAAATCGCTACTACGGTCTGCGAGCCGACGGAACTCTCTCAGAGGCAATCACATCAATAGGTCTCCGCAACGTGGAGAGTGCCATACTTTTCCCTGCAGATACGGCTAGCCAACCTCAAACTGATACTACGCCACCTGTCATTTCAGGTGTATCAGTCACTAACATAGGTCCAAACAGCGCAACCATAACTTGGACAACAAATGAAAACGCCACCTCAGTGGTAGAATATGGTACGACAACTTCTTACGGTACCACTATTTCCAACGAAACAGTCCTATCTACTTCTCATAACATTACGCTAACAGGCCTTCAGCCTTCGACAACCTACCATTACCGCGTACAATCCAAAGACTCAGCAGGAAACAACGCAGTCAGTGCCGATTATACGTTTACTACTTCGGCGGATGTAACGGCGACTGCGCCATTTATTAGATCGTGGCTGGTATTAGGGCCGTTTAATAACACGAATAGAGATGGGTATAATTTAAGTTTAATTGGTGAAACATCTGTTTCACCAACATCTGGAGACGTGGCCGGTGGGTTGACATGGACTCCTCATCAATCTACAAGCGACCTCATTGACTTTGCATCTATCTTCAACCCGAACATTGACACCGTTGCTTACGCCCACATTTACGTGAAATCTCCATCGGCTCAGAACTGCCAGTTGTGGCTAGGCTCGGATGACGGCATCAAGGTGTGGATAAATGGCACGCTAGTACATGACAACTTCGCTTACCGCCCTGCGGTAAAAGACCAAGACAAGGTTTCAATTAGCTTCCAAGCTGGTTGGAACCGAATGCTAATAAAAGTAGACCAAGTTGCGGGAGGCTGGGGCTTTTATGCACGCATATGTGATTCGAACGGAAAAGAAATACCCGGATTAGAGTATGCGCTTGACAATCCGCAGAGCCCTCCACCAGATACAACGCCACCAGCAATATCTGCCGTATCTGCAACCATAACATCTTTCAACCAGGCTACGATTACCTGGAAGACGGATGAGCCAAGTACTTCTGTGGTTGAGTATGGCCCAACAGCCGCATATGGCAGCAATGTATCAGATACAACATTGGCAACCCAGCACTCAATTATATTAACTGGGTTAATGCCGGGCACCACATATCACTACAGAGTGAAATCTGCCGATGCATCGGGCAACCTTGCGGTTAGCGCAGACCTAGTGTTTATCACGCCAACGCCACCTGATACTACTCCGCCAACAATTTCGGGAATCTCAGCTCAATCGGGAGCGACTGATGCAACAATTAGCTGGCAGACCGATGAAGCAGCAACTTCGACGGTTGAATATGGAACATCAACATTATATGGTTATGAAACAACCGACTCAACGCTGGTAACACAGCACACTGTAAGGCTAACGTCGCTCTCGCCAGACACACTATACCATTACCGTGTCTGCTCAACTGATGCATCGGGCAATGAGGCAGTAAGCAAAGACTATACGTTTGCTACCCTGCCAATGACTACCACCGGGCCGGCATCCTACATTCGAGAATGGCTGGTAATTGGCCCATTTAACAATACAAACCGTGCTGGATTATCAACTGACTATATTGGCGAGGCTACAATTACGCCATCAACAAACAATATCTCCAACGGTTTGACGTGGTGGGCGTACAAATCTCCTATCGATGTTATTGATTTGAGCGCCATACTGTATCCAACTGATTATTCCGTGGCGTATGCTCATCTATACATCAATTCACCTTCCGAGCAAGCGTGCGAACTCCGCCTTGGATCTGATGATGGCGTAAAAGTATGGTTGAACGGCACACTAATCCACGAGAACGCCGCTTGGAGACCCGTTATCAAAGACCAAGATAAAGTTCCTATTACGCTAAAACAAGGCTGGAATCAACTTTTGATTAAGGTCGACAACCTCACAGCTGGCTGGGGATTCGCAGCTAGAATCTGCAACACAGCCGGCAATGAAGTGCCAGGCCTTGTCTATCAGTTGGATAATCCTGTTCCAAAAGACATGACGCCGCCAAGGGTAGTCTCCGCTAAGGCAATAGACCGCTATACAATAATTGTATACTTTGACGAGCCAGTTACGGCCGAAACTGCGAATGTTGTCACAAACTACAGTACTACTGCTAAAGTGAAGCTCCAAAGTGCAAACCTTCAAGCGGATGGCAAGAGTGTTCTCTTGAAAACAACTCGTCACTACCGCGGAACTTATACATTGAGGGTCATCAACGTATCTGACCTTGCTGGCAACAAAATACCATCGGTGGGAGCGATTAATAACACTGCAACCTACACTGTATACTAACACCAAGGTTGAGTCCAGCTAAGTTGATATGTTAATAAAAGGGGTGCCATAGGGAATTCCAATAATCGCTAATTCTCATGGCACCCCTAATTTTAAATTTCCCACTGAAACCAACACCCGCCAAAATTAACTTTCCACAGCATGCGCCCCGTAAAAAGGGTTAAAGCAACGTAAATTAGGTTATAAAGTCAATAAGAAAGCTAATCAGAGTCTTTTGAGAAACTTGGTGCGGCAAGCAATTTGAACGGACTGCGACGTGAATTACTTTTAATAGTAATCATCAGCATAGTACTAATCGCCATTGGTCATTCTATCGTCATCCAACGGAAACCTGATGGATTATCTCCTTGGACACGCATGACGCCTGATGCGCTTCAATATATATCTATGGCAAGTGGGTCAACTTCTTCGCCTCCGTTTTCGTACAGAGTTCTCGTGCCATATCTAGCCTCACTTCTGCCGATGCCTCCAGACCGAGCGCTTAGATTAATTACCTATTTATGTCTTGGCACATTATACTTTTCGAGTTTACTTAACCTTACTCGGCTTGGATTTGCTTTTCCAATTAAACTAGCTAGCATTCTTTGTTTTTTCGCCTCAACTGGGCATCTTTACTTGTACTCAAATCCATACCTGACAGATGCTTTTGGGTTAATGAGCCTTTCCATGATGCTTTATGCCCTCTCTTTTGGCAATTCCATACTTTTCGCAATCACAACTGGAATAGGAGTCCTAGCGCGGGAAACCACGCTTTTTCTCGTACCTGCGTTTCTCATTACCAAACAATGGCGAACTTTTATTGTTATTATTTTTATTTCATCCTTTGCTTTTGTAGCACCAAGATTACTCACAAATAACGATGTCTACCATCAGAGCTTTGTATTCCCATCAAATTTGGCTTACTTCATACAGATATATTTGATATTTGGGGTGCTCTGGATACCAATGTTCCTGGGACTAGCCATGTGCAATAGAAAGGCTTTTCCCGCCATCAGTACATCCTTTGCTTGCCTGTTATTCGGCGCTTTACTTACAAGCACGTTAGCTACAGACACCATACGGATGTTTGCAATTATGCTGCCGATTGGAGCACTATGTTGGGCTTATTATTTTGAAGGATTATGGCATCGGTGTCGTGGATTGGCTCTTATACTCTTAATATTCGTTCTCACGGGAATTCCATTAGCACTGCCAACTTCTTTTCTTCTAAACATTGCAAATGAAATTATCAGTTGGGAAGATTTCTACTTCCGACTGAAATATCCTGTTGCGATATTCCACGCCATTGGCTTTACACTAGCCATAGCAAGCGCTTTTATTCTAAAACAAGAGCTTGCAGCTGGCATTCATGAAAAGCTTGACTTGCTTTGTTCATCTCTTTGCTTAAAATCAACCAAAAAGCTGTGGCTTGGCAAAAGGTTTAGCAACAAACGCCCATAAGAACATGGACCAAGCATGTTTTACCGCCAACTCCCAAGGGAATACTAATTCGTCAGTCCTTTGCGCAGGAGGTCTGCCATGCAGAAAAATATCTTATGTCTGACACTTATCATTCTCCTTTGTACATGTTCATTCGCCGCAGAGATACAAAATGAACACAAGCTTGGGCGAGGTGACCATATTAGGATAAACGTCTTGGACGAGCCAGAAGTCACGAAAGAGGCTGTCATTGGCGACGATGGATATATCTCGCTTGCGCTTATAGATAGAATTAAACTCGAAGGGATGACCTGCGCCGAAGCAGCCGAAGCGATTCGAAACGCTCTCAAAGAGTACATTGTTCAACCGGAAGTTTCGGTGGAGCTCATCGCTGTTGGAAAGAAACGCGTATTTGTCGCTGGCGAGGTACAAAAGCGCGCTGTGCTAATGCTTGAGCCAAATGCAAGACTTATGGAAGCTCTGGCTGCAGCTGAATACCTAAATACCGCCGACCTTTCAAATATAACCATCCAAAGAAAATCACAGATAATAAACACTGACCTTACGCTCTTCCTTTCAGGCAAAGACCTTACACCAAACATACTTCTTGAAGATGAAGACACGATAATTGTGCCACGTCAGAACTTAGCCGATGCAATACTTGTCCTGGGTGCGGTGAACAAAGCAGGCACAACGGCCCTGAAGCCCGGCATGACAATTCGAGAAGCAATTGCCGCAGCTGGGGGCGTAACTCCGGATGCAGATACCTCAAAGATAACTCTTAAGCACGATGCAAGCCAGGAAGCAATCCCCATAGACTATGACCGTGCAATGGCTGGAGATCCAACCGCTGACTTAACTGTCAGTGCAGGTGATACGATCTTTGTCCCAAAACTTGATGACGCATATTTTGTCATACAGGGCGGCGTCAAAAATCCTGGACGTTATTCGCTAAAAGGAAGAATGACGATTGAAGAGGCAACGGCAGAAGCTGGAGGACTGACCAAAGACGCCAAAATTGACCAAATTGAAGTT
Organism: Armatimonadota bacterium; assembly: GCA_023511795.1. Classification (NCBI taxonomy): domain Bacteria; kingdom Bacillati; phylum Armatimonadota; species Armatimonadota bacterium. The sequence goes on from JAIMAU010000005.1 coordinate 178,682, forward strand.
GTCCATACATCCGGCGGTATCGTCAGGTCAGAAAAGGTTAACCTTGACAAAATTAGAAAGGGCCAAAGCCCAGTTGTTGTCATCCAACCCGGTGACACCATCGTTATTCCAACCAGGCGAACCTCCCCTGATTTCCTGCAGATTTTAAGTGTTCTGGGAAGTCTAGGCTGGATTCTGGTGCGCTAGAAACACAAGTGCCACATCACCAAGAGGCAAACACTAAGCGCGAGTGCTATTATTTTGCAAGTGATAGCGCTCTTTCAAGTATTGGGTATAGTTGTTCCCAATCAAAGGTCTGTTTCCCGTAATCGAAAGACTCCTGTGCAAGCTTTTGCCCTAACTCAGGCGACCGCAGCAACTCCACGCATTTTTCAGCAAGCACTTCAGGTGTGTCTCCAATAAGAAGATGGACGCCGTCTTTAGCGCCAAGACCTTCACAACCAATTGAAGTTGAAACAACCGGCAGTCCCTTTGCCCATGCTTCGAGTATCTTGATTCTAGTGCCGCCAGCAATCCGCAAAGGAACAACGAGAAACGCTGACTTTTGGATGAACGGCTCGAGGTTCTCTACAAAACCATGCATTGTAACGCCTTGCACCTTGCTTAGTCTAGCTAGCTCAGCTGGATAGCTTCCGACAATATCCAATCGAGTATCGGCATCCATTTTTATAATCTTAGGCCAGACAGAATCGCAAAACCAAGCAATGCCATCGGCACACGGACCATAGGTCATACACCCGAAGAAGAGTATACGCTTCTCTTGGCGGTAGCGAATATTCGGAGATTTAAAATCAAATCCATTTGGCAAGACAATAACCGAGGATTTTACCTTCCCATCGAGAACAGATAAATCATTAGGGTTAGACACCAACACAACATTTGCGCGTCTGAGCATCGCCCATTCATCTCTTGCAAAAGGTATAGTGTCCAAGGTTATCACAAATCGCATTAAAAGCTGGCTATGCCGAGCTAACTGAGAATACTTGCGGGACTCGAAATCATCCATATCATAGACGCACGGAATATCATCAACACAACCGGCCATCCACAGCGGCGTCGCCTGGTAATACCAGGTAACATCAGGCCGCACTTCGTCTATAAGATTGAGCATTGATTCCCTGAAAACGTCCTTATGTGCAGGATGCATCACCATTCGATATCTCGTCCACAGTCTGCTCAGGAGGGACCGACTGAAGGTTGTCGCTTTACGATTAAGCATTCGCAAGCGACATTTGGGCCATTGGTCAGACTCAGGCTCTTCGCCTTCGGCTGGGTTATCAGTCACAAGGGCAATGGTAACATCGTGGTTACGTGCAAGACCTTTGATTACGTGGTAGCTTCTTATTCTCGAACCGACAGTCAGAGGCCACGGACGCTGAGTTACGACGTACAGTATTTTCATTGCCGTGCATTTACGTCCTTTGTCAAACTTGCAAGTAGGCTCTCACCGGATGCAAACTCCAGCCTGAGATGCTCCATCAATCCAACTATTGCTAACCACCTCGAGAACATTGCTGACCAGCGGAAAGTCAAACCTAACCAAAGCCATTCTGCAAAGTGCTTAATAATATTCTTTCCGACCCAGCAATTACGTCTCAGCAATCTCCAGAATGGCTCAGAATTTCGAGAATATTCCTGAGGATTCCAAAGGCGAATACTTGAGCGGTATATTTTTGCCCAATTTACATAATACTTCTTGCTTGCACGGTTGCCGTGGACCCTATGGTACAACAAAGCTTTCGGAAGATATACAACTGTGTGGCCTTCTTTTTGAAGCCTTTGAACTAGTACCGTTTCTTCGCCGCAAACGATTGAATCCCCATTTCTGCCCATCTCAGTTGGAAAACCTGGAGTTTTGCTTAGGACTTCTGTGCGAAAAGCCATGTTGCATCCAAATGGGCATAGCGACATCGGTCCTTCGGGGAGGTCTGGTTCAAAATGTGAAATCATCACACGAATTGTGTAGGGCC